>NZ_JBVVPB010000011.1:0-243449 GCF_055807435.1 Bradyrhizobium sp. Ken51
CTTGTAATCGATGTCGAAGCCCAGAGTTTTCGCCGTCGCGTAGAGATTGGCTCCATCGATGAAGAGCGCGATCTTGTCGGTAGAGGAAGGTGACATTCAGTTTGCTCGCGTAGAGTTCGTGATTGATCGTTTATTGTTGGCGCGGCGACAGCAAGCCGCGCACTTCTAAAGTCCCGCCGAAACCCGTCGAAACCGCAAATCCGGAGAAGTCGGGGCAATCAAGGTATAGTTATGGCCAACTTGCATAGACCCGGCGCTGCCGTCGCCAACAACCCGGGAAACCACCCATCCCAGCCCCAATGTGGGGGTAGCAGAGCCGTTTGGCGAGGCCAAATCACAAATTGGCCTTGCGAAACCCTCCCGGCCCCTATAACTAGCGGCATTCATCCACATATTTCGTCCCACCCACAACGGAGCGACAGTCGATGGCTCGCGTCACCGTAGAAGATTGTATCGACAAGGTCGACAACCGGTTTGACCTGGTCCTGCTGGCCGCCCACCGCGCCCGCATGATTTCGTCTGGTTCACAACTAACGGTTGACCGCGATAACGACAAGAACCCTGTTGTGTCTTTGCGCGAAATTGCAGAGACCACCATTTCGCCGGAGGACCTCCGCGAGGAGCTGGTGCATTCGCTGCAGAAGTTCGTCGAGGTCGACGAGCCCGAGCCGGACACTGTGCCGCTGATCGGTTCCGCCGGTGCAAGCGTGGATGCAGACGATACCGAAGTCGCCGTGGAGCGCATGACAGAAGAAGAGCTCCTGAAGGGTCTCGAAGGCCTCGCGCCGCCCGAGGAGCAGCCCGAGGAAGACGAGTAAATCGTCCCGTCGCGCTCATCGACTTCTTTGTGATCTGATAAGGCCCGAACCGTCGTTCGGGCCTTTGCTTTTGTTGGCGTTTTCGTGGTTACCATAGCGTCGTCGGTTCGCGCCTGTCCCTGTCACTGAATTGATCGGACACGCGCGCGATCGGCGCTAAGATGTATACAACGGGCTGTGTCGTGGTCCGTTTGAAGGCAGGACGGCATGGTATATCGACGCCGCACACCAGCGCAGATGCAGGCCGCAACCGAATCGGTTGCCGTGGCCCCGACTGCGCCGGTGGCACGCCCGGCGAAGCCTCGCGCCCGCATGATGCGTCAATATGACCTCGTCGAGCGTGTCAGGTCCTACAATCCCAACACCGACGAAGATTTGCTGAACCGCGCCTATGTCTACGCCATGAAAGCGCATGGCTCGCAGACCCGCGCCTCGGGCGACCCGTACTTCTCCCATCCGCTCGAAGTGGCGGCGATTCTGACCGACCTGAAGCTCGACGACGCCACCATCGTGGCTGCGCTGCTCCACGACACGATCGAGGACACCGAAGCGACGCGGGCCGAGATCGACCAGATCTTCGGGCCCGAGATCGGCGCGCTGGTCGAGGGCCTGACCAAGCTGAAGCGGCTGGAGCTGGTGTCGCGGGAGGCCAAGCAGGCCGAAAATCTGCGCAAATTGTTGCTGGCGATTGCCGACGACGTTCGCGTGCTCCTGGTGAAGCTCGCCGATCGCCTGCACAACATGCGCACGCTGGACTTCGTGCCGACGGAATCGCGACGGCGCATTGCCGAGGAGACGCTCGACATCTATGCGCCGCTGGCAGGGCGCATGGGCATGCAGGAGATGCGCGAGGAGCTGGAGGACCTGTCGTTCCGGACCCTCGACCCGGAAGCCTATTCGGTGGTGATGCAGCGGCTCGATGCGCTGGCGGAGCGCAACCGCAACCTGATCGGCGAAATCGAGGACCAGCTCTCCAACAATCTGCGCCACCGGGGTCTTGGGGCGCGGGTCTATGGCCGCCGCAAGAAGCCATTTTCGATCTGGACCAAGATGGAGCGCAAGTCGGTCGGCTTCGAGCAATTGTCCGACATCTTCGGCTTCCGCGTCGTCGTCAACGATATCGAAGCCTGCTATCGCGCGCTCGGCATCGTCCACACCAACTGGCCGGTCGTGCCCGGGCGGTTCAAGGACTACATCTCGACGCCGAAGCAGAACGATTATCGCTCGATCCACACCACCGTGATCGGCCCCGGCAACCAGCGCGTCGAGTTGCAGATCCGCACCGAGGCGATGGACCAGATCGCCGAGCGCGGCATCGCCGCGCACGTGTTCTACAAGGAAGGCGTGGGCTCGCCGACCGAATTCCTCAAGCGCGAGTCCAATGCGTTCGCCTGGTTGCGCCACACCATCGGCATCCTCTCGGAGAGCGCCAACCCCGAGGAATTCCTCGAGCACACCAAGCTCGAGCTGTTCCACGACCAGGTGTTCTGCTTCACCCCGAAGGGCAAGCTGATCGCGCTGCCGCGCCATGCCAACGTGATCGACTTCGCCTATGCCGTGCATACCGACGTCGGCAACAGCGCAGTGGGCTGCAAGATCAACGGCCAGTTTGCGCCGCTGTCATCGGAGCTCCAGAACGGCGACGAAGTCGAGGTGCTGACCTCGGAAGCGCAAGCGGCGCCGCCGTCCGCATGGGAAACACTCGCGGTCACCGGAAAGGCGCGCGCCGCGATCCGCCGCGCCACCAGGACCGCGGTGCGCGATCAATATGTCGGTCTCGGCCGACGGATCGTCGAGCGCCTGTTCGAGCGCGCCAAGATCGAATATGCCGACGACAAGCTCAAGGGCGCGCTGCCGCGGCTCGCGCGGACGTCGATCGAGGATGTCATGGCGGCCGTGGGGCGCGGCGAGATCAAGGCCTCCCACGTCGCGCGTGCGATGTATCCCGACTACAAGGAGGAGCGCATCGCGCGCTACGGCGTCAAGAAGGGGCTTGCCGCCAAGCTCAAGGAGAAGTCGTCCGAACCGCCGCGCAGCCCGGTCGCGATCCCGATCCGCGGCATCAATTCCGACCTGCCGGTGAAGTTCGCGCCGAACGGCGGCGCGGTGCCCGGTGACCGCATCGTCGGCATCGTCACGCCGGGCGAGGGCATCACCATCTACCCGATCCAGGCGCCGGCCCTGAAGGATTTCGAGGAAGAGCCGGAGCGCTGGCTCGACGTGCGCTGGGACATCGAGGACTCCGCGCCGCAGCGCTTCCCGGCCCGCATCAAGGTCGAGAACGTCAACGAGCCCGGCGCGCTGGCGCAGATCGCGACCGTGATCGCCGAGCACGACGGCAACATCGACAACATCAGCATGCAGCGCCGCTCACCGGATTTCACCGAGACGACGATCGATCTCGAAGTCTACGATCTCAAGCATTTGAGCGCGATCCTGGCCCAACTGCGCGCGAAGGCGGTCGTCGCCCGCGCCGAACGTGTTAATGGATAGACGCCTCCCGTCCTGGTCTATTCCTATGATTCCGTGAGTCCTGAAATGCCTGCACCTCCGCTCCGCCTCGGCGTCAATGTCGACCATGTCGCGACCCTGCGTAACGCGCGCGGCGGCCGCAACCCCGATCCGGTGCGCGCGGCGCTGGTGGCGATCGAGGCCGGTGCCGACGGCATCACCGCTCATTTGCGTGAGGATCGCCGGCACATCCGCGACGAGGACATGGCGCGGCTGAAAGCCGAGATCTCCAAGCCGCTCAATTTCGAGATGGCGGCGACCGACGACATGATGCGCATTTCGCTCGCCACTAGACCGCACGCGGTGTGCCTCGTGCCGGAGCGCCGCCAGGAGGTGACGACCGAAGGCGGGCTCGACGTCGTCGGCCAGCACAATGCGCTGGCGCCCTATATCGCGCGGCTGAACGATGCCGGCATCCGGGTGTCGCTGTTCATTGCGGCCGATACCGCCCAGATCGAGATGGCGGCGCGGCTGCGCGCGCCCGTGATCGAGATCCACACCGGCGCCTGGTGCGACGCTGTCGTCGACGGCCACGCCGACAAGGCCGAGGCCGAATGGCGGCGGATCGTGGCGGGGGCGAAGCTGGCGAAGGAAGCGGGGCTGGAGGTTCACGCCGGACACGGGCTGGACTACGCGACGGCGGAGACGATCGCAGCCTTGCCTGAGATCATGGAGCTCAACATCGGGTACTACATGATCGGCGAAGCCCTGTTCGTCGGTCTCGCCGAGACGGTTCGCGGCATGCGCGCGGCGATGGACCGCGGCCGGAGCCGGGCATGATCATCGGCATCGGCTCCGATCTGATCGATATCACCCGGGTCGGCAAGGTGATCGACCGCCATGGCGAGCGCTTCCTCGACCGCATCTTCACCGCGGCCGAGCGGGCCAAGGCGGAGCGGCGCGCCAAGAACGAGAAGATGGTGGTGGCAACCTACGCCAAGCGCTTCGCCGCCAAGGAGGCCTGCTCCAAAGCGCTCGGCACCGGCATCAGGCGCGGCGTATGGTGGCGCGACATGGGGGTGGTCAACCTGCCGGGAGGGCGGCCAACCATGCAATTGACGGGCGGGGCGCTGGCCCGGCTCCAGGCCCTGACGCCGGAGGGGTTCGCGCCGCAGATCGACCTGTCGATCACCGATGACTGGCCGTTGGCACAGGCCTTCGTCATCATTTCCGCCGTGCCGCTGGCCAAACCCTGAAGGCGCCCCGATCATTTTATAATTCGCTTTCAAAATCAAGCGCTTATGCAGTTTTGATGCGATCCTTGATTGCGTGGTCTCCGACAACCGTCTAAAAGTCCGCGGACGCAAATCAGGCTGGGCGAATTCGGCTTTACGCCGGAATTGGCCCTCATTATCAGAATCAGGACAATCTCCTTCGGCCGCGAGCGATGGGCTGTTCGCGGGAGGAGGGCGCGCTGTGACCGCCCGCCGGAATTGAGAGAGCAATGAGCGTGACTTCAGGAACGAAAACTGAGAGCGGCGTCGGCGAAACGATCCGGGTCGTCATCCACGCTCTCCTGATCGCGCTGGTGATCCGCACCTTCCTGTTTCAGCCGTTCAACATCCCATCCGGCTCGATGAAGGCGACACTGCTGGTCGGCGACTATCTGTTCGTCTCGAAATATTCCTACGGCTACAGCCACTACTCGATCCCGTTCTCGCCGCCGCTGTTCTCGGGGCGGATCTGGGGCTCGGACCCGAACCGCGGCGACATCGTCGTATTCCGCCTGCCGAAGGACGATTCCACCGACTACATCAAGCGCGTGATCGGCCTTCCCGGCGACCGCATCCAGATGCGGGACGGGCTGCTCTACATCAACGACGCGCCGGTCGAGCGGCAGCGCATGAGCGAATTTGTCGGCGAGGACCCCTGCGGCGCTGAAGGCAGCGGCGTCTCCCGGGTGAAGCGCTGGAAGGAAACGCTCCCTAACGGCGTGTCCTACGAGACGCTGGACTGCGCCGATAACGGCTACGTCGACAACACCAACGTCTACACCGTGCCGACCGGCCACTTCTTCATGATGGGCGACAACCGCGACAACTCCACCGACAGCCGCTTCCTCGGTCAGGTCGGCTACGTGCCCCAGGAGAATTTGATCGGGCGCGCCCAGATGATCTTCTTCTCGATCGCCGAAGGCGAGCATGCCTGGATGTTCTGGCGCTGGCCCTGGGCGGTGCGCTGGAATCGCTTCTTCAAAATCGTCCGATGAAAGACGAAGCCAAGGACATCGCGACCCTGCCGACCGAGGCGCAAGCGGGCCCCGACGGCGAAGCTGCGACCAAGAGTCTTGAGAACAAGACCCTTGAGATCAAGACGCCTGAAAACAAGGCGCCTGCAAAGAAGAAGCGGGTGCGGAGCAGCAAGGCCAGGGGCTCGGATGCGAATGCGGGGCTCGAGGCACGCATCGGCTACAGCTTTGCCGATCCGAACCTCTTGATGCAAGGCATCACGCATGTCTCCGCGCTGAAGTCCGGGCGCAAGCGCGGCGACAGCTATCAGCGGCTGGAATTCCTCGGCGACCACGTGCTCGGGCTCGTCGTCTCCGACATGCTCTATCACACCTTCCCGAACGCCGACGAAGGCGAGCTGTCCAAGCGACTTGCCGAACTGGTGCGCAAAGAGAGCTGCGCCGATGTCGCCAAGTCGCTCGGTCTGCTCGACGACATCAAGCTCGGCTCGGTCGGCTCCAGCGCCGACGCGCGCCTGCGCAAGAGCGTGCTCGGCGACATCTGCGAGGCCGTGATCGGCGCCGTCTTCCTCGACGGCGGCTACGCGGCGGCGGCCGACTTCGTCAAGCGCAACTGGACCGAGCGCATGCACAAGCCGCGGCGTCCGTTGCGCGATCCCAAGACCGTTCTCCAGGAATGGGCGCAGGGCAAGGGATTGCCGACGCCGGTTTACCGCGAGGTCGAGCGCACCGGCCCGCATCACGATCCGCAATTCCGCGTCGCGGTCGACCTGCCGGGACTCGCTCCGGCGGAAGGTATTGGCGGCAGCAAGCGCGCGGCAGAGAAGGTGGCAGCTTCAGTGATGATCGAACGTGAAGGCGTTGGCGGCGGCAATGACGGTTGAAGCAAGCGGCGAGGTGCCCACTGCGACGCGCTGCGGCTTCGTCGCGCTGATCGGCGCGCCCAACGTCGGCAAATCCACGCTGGTCAACGCGCTGGTCGGGGCCAAGGTCACGATCGTGTCGCGCAAGGTGCAGACCACGCGCGCGCTGATCCGCGGCATCGTGATCGAGAACAACGCGCAGATCATCCTGGTCGATACGCCCGGCATCTTCCTGCCCAAGCGCCGGCTCGACCGCGCCATGGTCTCGACCGCCTGGAGCGGCGCGCATGATGCCGATCTCGTCTGCGTGCTGCTGGATGCCAAGGCCGGCATCGACGAGGAAGCCGAGGCGATCCTCACCAAGGTCGCCAGCGTCAAGCACGAGAAGATTTTGGTCATCAACAAGGTCGACCTGGTCCAGCGCGAGAAGCTGCTGGCGCTGGCGCAGGCCGCCAACGAGCGCATGGCGTTCGCAAAGACCTTTATGATCGCGGCGATTTCCGGCGACGGCGTGGACGATCTCAGGCATACACTGGCCGAGATCGTGCCGCCGGGTCCGTTCCTCTATCCCGAAGACCAGATGTCGGACGCGCCGATGCGGCAGCTTGCGGCCGAGATCACCCGCGAGAAGATCTTTCGCAAGCTGCACCAGGAATTGCCCTACCAGTCCACGGTCGAGACCGATAAGTGGGAGGAGCGCAAGGACAAGTCGGTGCGCATCGAGCAGACGATTTTCGTCGAGCGCGAAAGCCAGCGCAAGATCGTGCTCGGCGCGGGCGGCGCCACCATCAAGTCGATCGGCGCGGACTCGCGCAAGGAGATCGGCGAGATCCTGGGCGTGCCGGTGCACCTGTTCCTGTTCGTCAAGGTGCGCGAGAACTGGAGCGACGATCCTGATCGCTACCGCGAGATGGGCCTGGAATTTCCCAAAGAATAACCAAGAAAAGATCGGTCAGCGATGAGCGTACCCAGCAACGTACGGCGCTTCGAAGCGTTGCTCTATGCATCGTTGATGCTTGATGCCTTGTCGGTGGCGGTGCAGGACCGCACGCCCACAGCCGAGATGACCGAGCAGATGATCATGACGTCGATGCTGTTCGCCGGCGGCATGATCCTGCTGCTGGTCTATTTCGTCAGGCTGGCCGCGCACGGGCGCAAGAACTGGCCGCGCTGGGTGCTGGCGGCAGCGCTCGTGCTGTCGGTGATCTCGCTCGGCCAGATCATCGGCCAGAAGGGCATGGAACTCGACAGCGCCATCGAGATCGTCTCCTGCGTGCTGACGGCGATGGGGCTGTATTTCTCGTTTCGCGGCGACGCGCAGGGCTGGTTTAACGCGTAAGGCCGCGCCGGGTGGATTAGCGGCGCTTCAGCTTCCGGCCCCGCCCAATCCGCCCTACGATTGAAGACCGGAATCCGCTAGACTTCACCGATGGAATGGACCGACGAAGGCATCGTGCTGGGGGTGCGGCGGCATGGCGAATCTAGCGCCATCGTCGAGCTGCTGACCCGTGCGCACGGCCGCCATCTCGGTCTCGTCCGCGGCGGCGCAGGCTCGCGGATGCGGCCGCTGCTGCAGCCCGGCAACAGCCTCAGCGTGGTGTGGCGGGCGCGGCTCGACGAGCATCTCGGCACCTATGCCATCGAGGGCCTCAAGCTGCGGGCGGCGACGCTGCTGGGATCATCCCACGGCGTCTACGGCATCACCCATCTCGCCTCGATCGCGCGGTTGCTGCCAGAGCGCGATCCGCACGAAAACCTCCTGGCGCTGCTCGAACATTCGCTGGACGATTTCGACGACATCGGCAGCGCCGCCGTACACGTGATCCATTTCGAGCTGGCGATGCTCACCGAACTCGGCTTCGGGCTGGCGCTGGAAAACTGCGCGGTGACCGGAGAGACCACGGACCTGATCTACGTCTCGCCCAAATCCGGCGGCGCGGTGTCGCGCGGGGCGGGCGAGCCGTGGCGCGACCGCCTGTTGCGGCTGCCGCCATTCCTGCGCCAGGGCGAGGTGCACGGCGACCTCACCGACGAGGATCTCCAGGACGGCTTTCGACTGACCGGCCTTTTCCTGCTGCGCCACGTGCTGGAGCCGCGCGGGCAGGGCCATTCCGACGCGCGGGCAGGCTTCATCAACGCGCTGATTCGACAGCAGGCAAAGGCCACAGTGCCCGCGCCATGAGCCTGACGCGGCTCTGCATTGTCGCAATATGTCGGTCCGCTGTGGAACGAAACCGGGTTTCCCTGACTTGCCCCCGGGGTTCCAACCGGGGATATCCTGATGCTGATCAAGGGACTTGTGATATCGGCAGCGCTGATCGCGCTGGCGCCGGACGCCCTCGCGGGTGAACAGCCGGGCGTCTTTCGCCGTGCCTCCTGTACCGTCGTCAGATTCTATGTGGCCAAATATTCCGCTGCAGCCGCAGAGGCATGGGCCCGGTCCAAGGGCGCGACGGAGGCCGAGATCGAGACGGCCCGGCGGTGCCTGACCAATGCCCCGGTCACCGCGCAGGCTAAAGCCGCGCCACCCACCCAGACCTTCACCGCAGGCTGGGCCGGCCAGTAGGCCGCCTACAGGGAACCAATCGATCCTTGCCCGATTCGCTTCCACGGTTTAACCGGGCGGCATGGGAAAACGATTGATTCCGCCGGAGGAACCGGCCGAAATTCACGAGGTGCCGCTGCGTGAGGCGCTGGAAGAGCGCTATCTTGCCTACGCGCTCTCCACCATCATGCACCGCGCGCTGCCCGATGCGCGCGACGGCCTGAAGCCGGTGCACCGGCGCATCCTCTACGGCATGCGCCTGCTCCGGCTCGACCCGGGCACGGCGTTCAAGAAATCCGCCAAAATCGTCGGCGACGTGATGGGCTCGTTCCATCCGCACGGCGACCAGGCGATCTACGACGCCATGGTGCGTCTCGCCCAGGATTTCTCCTCGCGATACCCGCTGGTCGACGGCCAGGGCAATTTCGGCAATATCGACGGCGATAATCCCGCCGCCTACCGCTACACCGAAGCGCGCATGACCGACGTCGCGCGGCTTCTGCTCGACGGCATCGATGAGGACGGGGTCGAATTCCGCCCCAATTACGATGGCCAGTCGAAAGAGCCGATCGTCCTGCCCGGCGGCTTCCCGAACCTGCTCGCCAACGGTGCGCAAGGTATCGCGGTCGGCATGGCAACCTCGATCCCGCCGCACAACGCCGCCGAGCTCTGCGACGCCGCGCTGCATCTGATCGAGAAGCCCGACGCAAAATCCAAGGCGCTGCTGAAATGGGTGAAGGGTCCGGATTTCCCGACCGGCGGCATCTGCGTCGATTCAAAGCAGGCGATCGCTGAAGCCTACACCACCGGCCGCGGTTCGTTTCGCGTCCGCTCCCGATGGGAGCAGGAAGAGGGCGCGCGCGGCACCTGGGTCGTCGTCGTCACCGAGATACCCTTTCTGGTGCAGAAGTCGCGGCTGATCGAGAAGATCGCCGAGCTGCTGGACCAGAAGAAGCTGCCGCTGGTCGGCGACATCAGGGACGAGTCGGCCGAAGACGTCCGTATTGTGATCGAGCCGAAATCGAAGAACGTCGATCCCGCGCTGATGATGGAATCGCTGTTCCGGCTGACCGAGCTCGAAAACAAGATTCCGCTGAACCTCAACGTGCTGATCAAGGGCCGCATTCCCAAAGTCGTGGGGCTCGCGGAATGCTTGCGCGAATGGCTCGACCATCTGCGCGACGTGCTGATCCGTCGCACCAATCATCGCAAGGCCGAAATCGAGCGCCGTCTGGAGATTCTCGGCGGCTTGCTGATTGCCTATCTCAACATCGACGAGGTGATCAGGATCATCCGCAATGAGGACGAGCCAAAGCCGGCGCTGATCAAGGCGTTCAAGCTCACCGAGGTGCAGGCCGAAGCCATCCTCAACATGCGGCTGCGAAGCCTGCGCAAGCTCGAGGAGATGGAGATCCGCAGCGAGGACAAGGATCTTCGCAAGGAGCTGAAGGGCATCGAGGGATTGCTGGCGTCCGAACCCGAGCAGTGGAAGAAGGTCGGCGAGCAGGTCGGAAAGGTCCGCGACATGTTCGGACCGAAGACCCCGCTCGGCAAGCGCCGCACCACCTTTGCCGACGCGCCCGAACACGATCTCGCCGCGATCGAAGAGGCTCTGGTCGAGCGCGAGCCGGTGACGGTCGTGGTCTCCGACAAGGGCTGGATCCGCACCCTCAAGGGCCACGTCGAGGATCTCTCGGGCCTGGCTTTCAAGCAGGACGACAAGCTCGGGTTCGCGTTCTTCGCGGAAACGACCTCGAAGCTGCTGCTGTTCGCCACTAACGGCAAGTTCTATTCGCTCGATGTCGCAAAACTTCCGGGCGGCCGCGGTCACGGCGAGCCGATCCGCCAGTTCATCGATCTCGAGCCGGAGGCCGCGCCGGTCACGCTGTTCGTCAACAAGGGCGGACGCAAATTCCTGGTCGCGAGCCACGAGGGCCAGGGCTTTGTGGTCAACGAGGACGATTGCGTCGGCACCACCAAGAAGGGCAAGCAGGTCCTCAATGTCGACATGCCGAACGAGGCGCGCACGGTCACCGAAGTGCTCGGCGATACCGTCGCGGTCATCGGCGAGAACCGCAAGATGCTTGTGTTCCCGCTCGACCAGGTACCGGAGATGGCCCGCGGCCGCGGCGTGCGCTTGCAGAAGTACAAGGACGGCGGCCTCTCGGACATCGTCGTGTTCGACGCCAAGACGGGCCTGACCTGGAAAGACTCCGCAGGACGCGAATTCTCTGCGACCATGAAGGAGCTCGCCGAGTGGAAAGGCTCCCGCGCCGACGCCGGCCGTCTGCCGCCGAAGGGATTCCCGAAGTCGAACAAGTTCGGCAGGGTGATCGGGTAGGGCTGGCCGTCGCCATATCGACAGTGTCATGCCCCCGCGTAGGCGGGGCATCCAGTACGCCGCGACTTCTCGGCTCAATCATAGCTTTTTCTGGAATACTGGATCGCCCGGTCAAGCCGGGCGATGACAGTGAGGGTGTGGCGCGCAAACGCGCGGCAGATAGCCGTGTGCGCATGAGTGCTTTCATCGAACGGGCACGAACATTGCTTTTTCCTGGCGACTGCAAACGTTTCAGTCAAAACGGCAAAGGCACCAATGTCCAAACTGAAGGCTTTTATTCCAGCGCTGTTCGCCTTGGCGCTGACCGCGGCACCGGCGCATGCGGCAGGCAATCTCGTCGCGGTGCTCGAGGCGGAGATCGTCACGCTCGATCCGCATTTCTCCACGGCCTATATTTCGCGCACGTTCGGCTACATGGTGTTCGACACGCTGTTTGCGAAGGATTCCAAAGGCGAGATCAAGCCGCAGATGGTGCAGGACTGGAAGGTCTCCGCCGACGGCTTGACCTACAGTTTCACGCTGCGCGATGGCCTGAAATGGCATGACGTCCAGCCGGTCACCGCCGCCGATTGCGTCGCTTCGCTGCGGCGCTGGGGCACCCGCAGTGCGCTCGGCCGCCGCATCTTCGCGATCACGGCCTCGCTCGAACCGACCGACGCAAAAACCTTCGTGCTGACGCTGAAGGAGCCGTCTGGTCTCGTCATCGACGCACTCGGCAATCCCGTCAGCCCGGTCGCCTTCATGATGCCTGAGCGCATTGCCAAAACGCCCGGCGACCAGCGCATCACCGAGATCGTCGGCTCCGGCCCGTTCGTCTACAGCAAAGCCGGTCACCGCACCGGCGATCGCATGGTCCTGAAGAAGTTCGCCGACTATGTGCCGCGTCCCGAGCCTGCCGACTTCCTCGCCGGCGGCAAGCGCGTCAACCTCGATACGCTCGAGATCCGCGTCATTCCAGATGGCGCGACTGCAGCCTCCGCGCTGCAGGCCGGCGAAGTCGATTTCATGCAATACGCGCCGTTCGATCTGCTGCCGACCATGGAGAAGAACTCACGGGTGAAGCTGGTCAATTTCACCGGCGGCAACATGTTCGCCGGAGCTTATCGCCTCAATGCCGCATCAAAGCCGTTCGACGATCCCGCCATCAGACGCGTGCTGTGGAAGCTGGTCGATCAGCGCGAGGTGCTGGACGCACTCGGCCTGGACGCCAAATACGCGGCACCTTGCGCGACGTACTTCACCTGCGGCACCACCTATGACAGCAAGGCCGGGACTGACGCCGCAGTCAGCCCGTCGATCGAGGCGGCGAGAGCCGCGCTGAAGGCGACAAAATATGCCGGCGAGCCTGTCATCGTGATGGAGGCCAACGATCTTGAAGCCCCGCGCGTCTCGGCGCAGGTGCTGGCCGAGCGGCTGAAACAGGCCGGCTTCACCGTCGACCTCCAGGTGATGGACTGGGCGAGCGTGCTGGCGCGCCGCGCCAAGAAGGAGGGCTGGAGCGTCTATGGCGTTCACGCCGGCGGCTTCGACCTCGGCTCGCCGCTGACCAACGTGATGGTTGCCTTCAATTGCGCCGATTTCACCGGCTGGCAGTGCGATGCGCGCATCACGCCGCTGATGGAAGCCTTTGCCAAGGCGCCCGCCGAGGAGGGTCGCAAGAAGATCGCAGGCGAGATCCAGGCCGTCATGTACGATCAGGCACCCGCAATACCGTGGGGCCAATTCGCCCAGCCCGCCGCCTCTCGCGCCAGTTTGCGCGGTCTGATACCGTCCGCCATCCCGGTGTTCTGGAACGTTGAGAAGTAGCGCGATGTACGATGTCATTGTTGTCGGCGGCGGCTCCGCCGGCGCCGCTGTTGCGGCACGGCTCTCGGAAGATCCCGCACGGCGCGTCCTGCTGCTGGAGGCGGGTCTGGACTGGCGCGCCGACGAGGCGCCCTGGGAGGTGATGACGCCGAATCCCATCCCGATCATCCACAAGCGCGAGTACCAGGAGAAGTGGCAATGGCCTGATATTCTGACGCGCCGTGTGGCCGGCCAGGAGCCGCGCTTCTACTGGCGCGGCAAGGGGCTCGGCGGCTCGTCGATGATGAACGGCCAGATCGCCATCCGCGGCGTCGCCGATGCGTTCGACGAATGGGCCGCCAATGGCTGCACCGGCTGGTCGGCCAAGGACGTGATGCCGTTGTTCTCTGTGATCGAGGATGACCTGGAATTCGGCGACCTCGCAGGCCACGGCCGCGGCGGACCGCTGCCGGTCTATCGGGCGCCGCCGGAAAAATGGGGGCCGATCGATCGCGGCTTGCGCGATGCGGCGCTGGCGAGCGGCTATCCCTGGTGCGCCGACGTCAACGGCCCTGATGGCGAGGGCGTCGCTTGCTATCCCATCAACAGCCGCGACAGCCGCCGCATCACCACCAACGAGGGATATCTCGAGCCCGCGCGCGGTCGCGCCAATCTGGAAATTCGCGGGCATGCGCTGGTCGACCGCGTGCTGATCAGCGACGGAAGGGCGACCGGCCTCCGCGTCCACATCGAGGGGCAGGGCACCAGCGATATCAGCGCGCGCCAGATCGTGCTGTGCGCCGGCGCCATCCACAGCCCGGCGATCCTGCTACGCTCGGGCATCGGACCCGCGGATGAGCTGAAGGCGATGGGCATCGCGGTCGAGCGCGACCTGCCGGTCGGCAAGCACTTCTTCGACCATCCGCTGTTTCGCGCCACGATCCAGCTCCACGAAAACCTGCGGCCCACCGATCCCGACACCCGCCACACCAATTGCTGCGTGACCTATTCGTCGGGCCTCGCCGACGGCGGCAAGCGCGACATGATCCTGATCGCTTTCAACCACCGCGGCATCGGCGTGCCGGGCGCGATCGGCGCCGGGCTGTTCAACGCGTATTCTCGTGGCACGCTCAAGCTGGCCTCGACCGATCCCGCGATCGATCCTGTCGTCGAGGAGAACATGCTGGCCGATCCCCGCGACATGCTGCGCATGATGGATGCGGTGAAGCGGCTGGCCGTGATCACCTCCGAGCCGGCGCTATCAGGCATCGCCGACTGGATCCGGCTCGCCGACACGGATCTGACGCTGCCGCAGGCTGCGGCCTTGCCGGATCACGAGCTCGACGCGCTGCTGCGCCGTGAGACCGGCGATATCCAGCACGCTGCCGGCAGTTGCCGGATGACCGGCGTCAACGACGCCGACGGCGTGGTCAATCCTGATGGTACGGTGAAGGGCATCGCGGGCCTGCGCGTCGCCGACGCCTCGATCATGCCGTCGGATTGCCGGGCCAACACCCACTTCACGACGGTGGTGATCGGGGAAGCGATCGCGCGGATGATGATGCGTTGAGTTCAATCGCCGGTCCCGCCATGACGGTCTGACGAAACAGCGCGCAGACGAAGACCTACCGCTCGACGGCCAGGCCGAACAGCGGTCGGAGCTGTGTCCCCAGAATGTTGCCGACGAAAGCCGCGACCAGCCAGCACCAGCCATGCAGGCTGCCCGATGCGATCCCGCTGAAGTAGGCGCCGATATTGCAGCCATAGGCGAGCCGGGCGCCATACCCGAGCAGCAGGCCGCCGATGATGGCGGCGAGGAGCGAGGATGCGGAGATGCGCCAGGTCGGATGGAATTTGCCGGCGAGGCCAGCGGCCAGCAACGCTCCGAGGATGATGCCGAAATCCATCACGGAGGTGATGTCGGCGAAGACGCTTTGCTGCAGCGACGGAGCGCGCGGGCCCTGCCAATAGGGCCATGACGCGACGTCGACGCCGAGGCTCATCAGGATCTTCGATCCCCAGAGCGCGAAAGCGGAGGTGATGCCCCATGGGCGCCCTGCGAGATACAGCGTGGCGAAATTTCCGATCGCGAGCAGGATCGCGCCCCACAGCAGCGGCCACGGCCCCTGCATGAAGCGGCGTAGGCCTTGCAGCTTCGTCCGCGCTCCCGGCTCGAGTTCGCCGTGCCGGCCGATCTCGGCCCTGACGGTGGTGAGGTAGATCGCAGCCATCACGGCCCAGCAGAGCACGAGCGCCGGCAGCCATCCGAGCCGTTCGATCAACGAGACGGCGCCGATGTTCGGCGGCGCGCTCCACCACGGCAGATGCAACGCACCGAGCGTCGATCCGGCGATGAAGGCCGCCAGTGTCACCAGCATCCGGGTGTTGCCGCCGCCGGCGGTATAAAGCGTTCCCGACGCGCAGCCGCCGCCGAGCTGCATTCCAAGGCCGAACAGGAACGCCCCGGTCAGCATGCCCACGCCCACCGCGCCGAGCTCGCCATGCACGGCGACGCCGAACAGCGTACCTTGCGCGAGGGCCGGAAAGAACAGGGCCGTCGCCAGCGCCAGCATGACCATTTGCGCACGGAGACCGGCGCCCCGTCGCGCCACAATGAAGACGCGCCAGGCCGAGGTGAACCCGAACAGCGCATGATACAGCGTCAGGCCAAGTGCGCCTCCGAGAAGAAACAACAATCCCTGTTGCCACGAGATCGTGCCTGACAAGGCCGCTGCGCCCGCCAGAAGAATTGCCGCCGCGACAACGACGACCGTGAAATTGGCGCCGTGCCGATCATTGTCAGGGGCAAGCAGTCGAGCATCGATAGATAGATCGGTCATGGCACATCCAAGAAGCGGATTTCTTCGGCAGTGGGAGCTAACCGGGGCGAATTCTTCCCGTTCCAATCTTCCACCTTGGAACTGATGCGATGGCGCTAGGAAAGGCTGTCATGCCCCGGCTCGACCGGGGCATCCAGTACGCCGCGGCTTCTCGATCACGATCGTCTCGGAGTACTGGGTCGCCGGTCAAGCCGGGCGATGACACCGAGGGTGAGGTTCGCCCAGCCATCGCTCCGTTACACGTTTCAAACAGCGGACGAGAGTTCGCGATCTCGCGGCGCGTTCCGCCCGAGTTTTGCCCGATCGCATCACCCTCGTTGAGACAAGGGCGCAGGGAAGGCCGGGCGCCGGCTGGCACCCGCAGGTCCGTGCGCGACAGAAATGCACACGGGGTGGACCACAGGTTCGCCGGATCGCCCGGCCTTCCCTGCGCGATGGTTTTAACGTGTCCTTCGTGCTCTCCCCGGGGAGCGATGCACTATTGCCCCCGTCGCCATGCAGATGACTGATGCGCGCGCCCGGTTGGACCGCCACATCACCGCAGGACTTGACGCACAGACCCCGGGCGTCAGGACCACACGACTTGTTCGTCCGCGCACGTCCTCGCATGTCGCTTCGGGAGCTGGCGTGTGCTCGCACCCGAAGCCATGCGAAGACGCTGTCGGCGCCGTGTCGTAGGCACGAATGCCATTGCTCACAGCCGAAGCCGCCCTGCAATGCAATCGCGCCCGACGCCGTCGCGTCCATCGCTACCCAGCCCGCGGTTCGTGACGATCGCGATCCGCCCCTTGTCTCGGGCCAGGGTGTGTCGCTTGTACGTAAAATCCGAATTTCGGTAAAGTGGAATATTTCGCGGGGTGGGCTTGACAGGCGGTGTGGCGGAAATGGTCGCGGCTGTTTTGCCCGACGTGCACGGGGAGGCGAGGGGGACGAGCTTTGGCCCAAAGTGCTGAGAGACGGCAGCTTTTGAGGGCGGAGCGGGAGTTGTTCGGCTCCGACATCATCGACGGCTTGTGACCCGAAGCGGACTCTCGCATCGGCTACTAGTCAGCTTCAACGTAGCGAATGATGCTCTGGTTTTGAACGCTTGCGACCAATTCATCCGCGCGGGACAAAAGACGGCGGAGCAGGGGCGACGGATTGGTCCGATTGTATCCCAACGCTAGATCGACCGTCGGCGTGCCGCCCTCGAGCGCTCTGGCGACGACGTTCGGTGCAAGCATGTTCTGCGCATAGAGCGGAACGAGGCTAATTCCGCCTGTGGAAGCCACGAGCGACATGGCCGATGATATGTTTTCGCCTTCATACTTCGCCTTGAGGGTAATGCCGACCCGAGATGCGTAATTCTGTATGACCTCTTGCAAGACCGGCGATGTTCTTGCCGAGCTGACATAGATCTCGCGGGCGAGATCCTGCGGACGAATCTTCTTCCGTGATGCCAAGCGGTGTTCGGCTGGCAGCACGGCAATCAAGGGCTCCTTCGCTAATATCTTAAAGACGACGCCTTCGTTGTCCTTCTCCGGACGAAGGAAAGCGATGTCCAGCTTTCCCCGCATCAATGCCAGTGCGAGTTCTGGCGAAGATTGCGTGCTGAGCGTCACGTCGACATCCGGGGCTTCCTCGCGGAGGATGCGCAGCAACTGGGGGAGCCACATCACCTCCAGCCCGACGAGAAAGCCCATCGAGAGGACGGGCCTTTGCGGTTGCGCCGTCTGCCGGGCCCCTTCCGTTGCGGCCTCGACCTGCAGCAGTGCTAGCCGCGCATGATCGAGAAACACGCGTCCGGCAGCGGTCAGCGTCACGCCTCGCGCCTGGCGCTCCAATAACTGGACGCCGACTTCGGCTTCCAGATCGCGAATTTGCCGGCTCAAGGACGGCTGGGAAGTGTTCAGTCGCCGTTCGGCGGCGTTCAGCAGGCTGCCTTCTTCGGCGACGGCAACGAAATAGCGCAGGTGCCGGAGCTCCATGATCCCTCGTATATCTTCCAGGCATAGCTTGGAGCCTACAAGGTCTTGGTCAGGAGCCAAAGAGGGATTTACCGTTTCGCGGTCTTCAACCAAAAAAGGACAACGAACAATGTCTTCGCCGAAGCGTAGTATCGACTTCAGCAGAGTGATCGCAACACTCCAGGCCGATAGGCACGGCGTGATCGCAATTCAGTACGGCCTCGACAATTCTGCAGCGGGATCGAGAGTGGTGTCCCTCATTTAGCGGGAAACGCGCACGAATGGGCAGGGGCGACGAATAGCGCCGTGCCGGATCCGGCGATAACGCGTCGGCGAACGGTGTCGCCACGGCAAGAGCTCACCGGCGAGGCGGCTGAACATCGTGTCTTTTGGAAAGCCAGGGGGCGCGGTCTGTGGCCTGATCAGCTTGGGCTTGCCTGCTTCTTTAGACCCCCGTCCGCAAACTTTTCAACAAAGATCTAACAGCGCAGATGGAGCGATTCGATGTCGACGATCACGACTAAAGACGGCGTAAGCATCTTCTACAAGGATTGGGGATCAGGTCAGCCGATCGTGTTCAGCCACGGCTGGCCGCTGACAGCGGACGACTGGGATGCCCAGATGATGTTCTTCCTTCATCACGGGTATCGTGTGATTGCCCACGACCGGCGCGGCCACGGCCGGTCCGACCAGCCCGTCACCGGCAACGACATGGACACTTGGGTTGCCGACCTCGCCGCCCTGACTGAACACCTCGACCTGCGCGACGCGATCCACATCGGCCACTCCACGGGCGGCGGTGAGGTGGCTCGCTATGTCGCTCGCCACCAGGAGCGCGTCGCGAAGGCGGCGCTGGTCGCTTCACTGACGCCGAACATGTACCGGAGCGAGGACAACCCGTCCGGTCAGCCGCCGGAGTGGTTCGAAGCGATCCGGGCTGGCGTGCTGGGCAACCGGTCGGAGTTCTACCGTTTCGTCCCTGAGAATCCGTTCTACGGCTACAACCGAGATGGAGCGAAGCCTTCGGAGGCGATCATTGCGAACTGGTGGCGTCAAGGCATGGCGGGCGGTGCCCTCGCTCATTACGCAACCGTCGACTCTTGGCTCGAAGATTATACCGAAGACCTGAAGAAGATCACCGTGCCGGTGCTGGTGATGCATGGCGAGGCTGATCAAGTCGTCCCGTTCGCAAGTTCGGTGCCGCGTGCGGTCGACCTGCTGAAGAAGGGCTCACTGAAGACTTATCCCGGCTATCCCCATGGCATGCTCACCACGCATGCGGATGTCCTCAACCCCGACCTGCTTTCGTTCATCAGGTCTTGACGACATCTCTCATCCACTATCGCCTCCCGCACGAAGGAGATGCCGTTTGCAAGGCGGCCTCTCCTTCCAGTTCAAGAGACGGTGTACGACAGCCGCTTTTTGGCCCATAGCCGCCATGCAATCTGACGGCTTAGTGACGCCTTCAAGGGCACCCCGGACGCAACGAACCACTGAGTTCGCGTCCTAGATCACCCCCGCCAGCCGCAACGCTACGCCCGCCGCGCAACTGCCAGCCAGCACCGTGAGCATCCCCAGCTTGAACCGGAAGATCGCGGTTGCGGCCGCCATCGACAGCAGCAGCGCCGGCACATCGACGCTGGTCAGGACCGGCATGTCGAAGGCAAACGGGAAGGTGTGCACCGGCACGGTCTCGCGGAATAGCGTGTGCAGCGCGAACCAGATCGAGAGGTTGAGGATCACGCCGACGACGGCGGCCGTGATCGCACTGAGCGCACCGCCGAGGCCCTTGTTGCCGCGCAGCCGTTCGACGTAGGGGGCGCCTACGAAAATCCAGAGGAAGCAGGGCGTGAAGGTGACCCAGGTCGCGAGCAATCCGCCCAGCGTGGCCGCAAGAATCGGCGACAGGCCGCTGGGATCGCGGAAGGCGGCCATGAAACCCACGAACTGCAGCACCATGATCAAAGGGCCCGGCGTGGTCTCGGCCATGCCGAGGCCGTCGAGCATCTCGTGCGGCTTGAGCCAGTGATAGTGCTCGACGGCCTGCTGGGCGACATAGGCCAGCACGGCGTAGGCGCCACCGAAAGTGACCAGCGCCATTTTCGAGAAGAACAGCGCGATGTGACTGAAGACACTGTCTTGTCCGACAGCGAGCAACAGCGCGATCACCGGCACCAGCCAGAGCGCCAGCCACAACGCGCCGACCCGGATCGCGCGCGCGGTGTTGGGGCGTACATGCTCGGGCACAGCGTCGCCGAGCATGCTGTCGATCACGGCGCTGCTGCCGGCAGGCCCGTGGCCGGCCGGCGCGAATTCCGGACGGCCCTGCTTGGCGCCGATGTATCCGATGATGCCTGCGGCGATGATGATGACCGGGAAGGGGATCGCGAAGAAGAAAATCGCGACGAAGGCGATCGCGGCGAGCGCGATCATGATGCGGTTCTTCAGCGCGCGCTTGCCGACCCGCACCACCGCCTCGACGACGATGGCGAGCACGGCGGCTTTCAGCCCGAAGAACAGCGCCTCGACGAAGCTGACATTGCCGAAGGCGGCATAGACGTAGCTCAGGCCCATGATGGCGATGATGCCGGGCAGGATGAACAGCCCGCCCGCCATCAGCCCGCCGGCGGTGCGGTGCATCAGCCAGCCGACATAGGTCGCAAGCTGCTGCGCCTCCGGGCCCGGCAGCAGCATGCAGTAATTGAGCGCGTGGAGGAAACGGGCTTCTGAGATCCAGTTCTTCTCCTCGACCAGGATGCGATGCATGACCGCGATCTGGCCCGCGGGCCCGCCAAAACTCAGGCAGGCGACACGGAGCCAGACGCGAAAGGCTTCACTGAAGCTGACGCCGTGGCCGGCATCAGCTCCTGTGTCGGTCGTACGGGTATCCATCAAGCCTTCGCCTTGTTGGTCGGCCAGTTATGGGTCTCAGACGTGGCGTCGCGGCACCAGCGATAGAAGGCGTCGTAGAGCAGCATGCCGGCCTCGAGCTGTTCGAGGTCGTCATCATACATCCGCGACAGCCCGAGCGAAGCTGCGAGCAGGCCGGGGGCCTCCGGCGCAAGGTCGGGGCGCGCGGTGTCGGCGCCGCGCACCAGCGTTGCGAGCCGGAGCAGCGCCGGCGCGGCAATCCCGAACTCCTCGATCATCACGTCGAAGGTGCAGAGCTCGCCACGGTGGCTCCAGAACACGTTCTCGATGTCGAACGGGGCTGCCTTGAAGCGTTCGCCGACGGCAACCACTTCGGACGGAGCCACGAACAGGAACACCGCGTTTGGATCGACGAAGCGTCGGATCAGCCAGGGGCAGGCGATGCGGTCCACCTTGGGCCGCGCCCGCGTCACCCAGACGGTTCGGCCCTTGGCGTCGCGCGGCGGCAGCTTGCGGGTATCCAGCAGCGGCAGCTTTGCGTCCTTCCATCCCTCGAAGCCGCCTTCCAGCGTCTCGGCCTGAACCCCGAGCTGCCTGAGCCAGGCCGCCGTGCCCTGCGCCAGCTTTGCGCCGCGCAGGCAGGAGACGATCGCGGTGCGGCCGGCGAATTCGGCACCCCATTCCGGAACATTGTCGTGGCTGAGCTTGATCGAACCCGGGATCAACCGCCGGTCGGCGGCAAAATCCTCGTCGGTGCGCACGTCGATCAGGGCAGGGGCATTCGCCGTGCCGATCAACCGTGCCAGTTTGTCAGATGATATCGTGGTGTAGGAAGACATGATGCGCCCTCGTGAAAAACAACGGGACGCGATACTTGGGCATGTCGCCTCGTGGGGAGATCGCTCAAATCCCCATGCACTTCATTACATCGAAACGTCACCTATCTGTCAATCGGCTCGTTTCGCCGGATTTTGTCCGGGACCCCCGCAGGTCTATATTGCGGGTCAACGGGCCGGACCTTTCGGAGACGTTGTGATGCATTCCCATTCCATCGAACAATGGACCCATGACCACGCCTTTCTGGGCGAAAAGCACGACGAGAACGAGCGGCGCACCTGGCTCGTCGTCGTCCTGACGCTGGTCATGATGGTCGGCGAGATCGTCGCCGGCTCGCTGTTCGGCTCGATGGCGCTGCTCGCCGACGGCTGGCACATGGGCACGCATGCGGCGGCGCTGGGGATTGCCGCATTCGCGTATCGTTTTGCGCGGCGGCATCTGGGGAGCTCGCATTTCAGCTTCGGCACAGGCAAATTCGGCGATCTCGCCGCCTTCGCTAGCGCGATCATCCTCGGACTGATCGCGGTCGAGATCGCCTATGAGAGCGTGCTGCGGCTGATCACGCCGGTGCCGATCGTCTATGGCGAGGCGATCGCGGTCGCTGCCCTCGGCCTGTGCGTCAATCTCGCCAGTGCCTGGCTGCTCCGTGACAGCCACGATCACCACCATCACGGCCATGCGCATGATGATCACGAGGATCATGAGCATGATCATCACCAGCATCATCACGACAACAATCTTCGCGCGGCCTATGTCCACGTCATGGCGGACGCAGCGACCTCGGTGCTGGCGATCGCCGCGCTCGTGGTCGCCATGTATTCGGGATGGACCTGGGCCGATCCGGCCGTCGGCCTGATTGGCAGTGCCGTGATCGCAAGCTGGGCGTTCGGCCTGATCAAGACATCGGGCGCGGTGCTGCTCGACGTGCGCGCGGACGAGAAGCTGGAGCGTGTGATCCGGGCGCGCATGGAGGTCGGCGACGACCGCGTCACCGATTTGCATCTGTGGCAGGTCGGTCCCGGCCATTGCGCGGTGCTGATCTCGGTGGTGTCGGACACGCCGAAGCAGCCGGCCGTCTACAAGAGGCGGCTCGCCGGGCTCAAGGGGCTGAGCCACGTCACCGTCGAGGTCGAGACCTGCCCGCATTAAATCGGTCTGCGGGAATTCTGCGAACTGGCCGGGGTTGACCCTCGGTCACAGCCGACAATGGCTGCAAGGGAGGAACGAATGACGCCAAAGATCACGCCGAGGATCGCGCGAAGGATCAAGCTCGCTGTCGCCGTCGCTGCACTCGTTCTGTCCGGTCATGCGGCGCTTGCGCAATCCGAAAAGACCGGTGTCGAAAAGCTCTACGTCCTCAATTGCGGGGAGGGCACCGCCGGCGACATCTCGCGCTGGACGCCCGGCCTCAATGAGGGCAAGACGATGGACTTCGTCGACAGCTGCTATCTGGTCAAGCACGCCAAGGGCTGGTTCCTGTGGGACACCGGCATCGCCGACGCAGTCGCCGCGATGCCGAACGGCCTCGCGCCCGCCGATCCCAAGGCGGTGACCTGGCGCCGGCCGAAGACGCTTGCCGCCCAGCTCGAACAGCTCGGCCTCAAGCCGGATGACATCAAGATGATGGCCGTCTCGCACACCCATCCCGACCACACCGGCAATGTCGAGCTGTTCCCGCACGCCACGCTCTACGTGCAGAAGGCCGAGTATGACTGGCCCGGCGCCAACAACGAGCCGCGCTTCAAGCCGTCCCATCCGGTCGAGCTGCTTGCGGGCGACAAGGACGTGTTCGGCGACGGCAGCGTGACCATCCTGTCGACGCCCGGCCATACGCCGGGACATCAATCGCTGCTGGTGAAGCTGCCGAAGACCGGCGCCGTCGTGCTGTCGGGCGACGCCGTGCATTTCAAGGATAATTGGGACAACCGCCGTGTGCCCAGCATGAATGCCAACAAGGACCAGAGCGCGGCCTCGATGCAGAAGATCGCCGACACGCTCGGCAAGGAGAAGGCGCAGCTCTGGATCAACCACGACAAGTCCCAGCGCGACAGCCAGAAGATGTCGCCTGAGTTTTATGACTGACGCGGCTAGCCTTTCGGCGCGGTCACGGCGGGCGGGCTCGCGTCCGGCGCCTTCTTCGGCTTCAGCGAGCCGGCGTAGAAGGAGATCAGCCAGACCAGGATGATGGCGAGGAGATAGACACCCCAGGCCTGCGGCGGCGTGGTCGCCCAGCGCAGGAGGCCTTTGAATGTGCGGGGCGGGCGCGTGTCGTCGGTCATGCTCCGCTTGTGCGCGAAAGCTTCCGCCCGGTCAATCCGGCCGCGGTTGCGCGCGGATCATGAATAGCGCGGCCAGTGCCGAGAGGCTGAGCGCGGACGAGACGATCAGCACCTTGGCGCCCATGACGTCGATGAGCAGGCCAAAGGCCAGCGGCGCCACGGCCTGCGCCATCCGTGCCGGCGCGCCGATGATGCCGAGGCGATAGCCGAAATCCTTGGGACCGAAGATCGACAGCGGCAGCGTGCCGCGCGCGATGGTCAGGATGCCGTTGCCAGAGCCGTGGAATAGCGCAAACGCGCTAGCCGCGGCGCCGCCGAAGATCGCCACGACCACCGCGCCGATCGGGTGGGTGAGGCAGGCGAGCCGCGTCGACCACAGCGGATGAAAGCGGCTGAGGAAGCCCGCTTCCAGAACCCGCGCGGCCACTTGCGCGGGGCCGATCAGCGCACCGGCCGCGATCGCCTCCACCGGCGTCGCGCCGGTGGTCTCCAGGATACGCGGGAAATGCGCGGCCATCGCGCCGGTGACGGTCCAGACCGCGGCGAAAACGAAGGCGAGCAGGATCATGGTGCGGTCGAGCGGCAGATGCGGCTTCTCTGCGGTCGCTGCGGCCTGCCTAGCGCCCTTGATTGTCGGCAGCATGAAGAAATTCAGCGGCAGGCCGATCAGGATATTGGCAGCGGCCCAGGCAAAGCAGGTCTCGCGCCAGCCGAAATGCGACAGGCCCCAGGCGGTGAGCGGCCAGCCGACGGTCGATGCAAAGCCCGCCATCAACGTGATGCCGGTGATCGGCCTGCGCGCCTCGGTGCCGTAGATGCGGCCGAGCGCGGCGAAGGCGGCGTCGTAGAGCCCCATTGCCATGCCGATGCCGAGCACGAGCCAGGCCATCGCCATCACCGCCACGGATTGCGAGAGGCCGAGCAGCATGAGGCCGGCGGCGATCGTCAGGTTCGACACCGAGAGCACCTGCCGGCCGCCGACCAGATCGATCTGTCGCCCGATGCGTGGCCCGAGCAGCGCCGAGATCACCAGCGAGGCCGAGAACGCGCCAAAGACCCAGTTGGAGGAGATGCCGAGATCGCGCGCCATGGGATCGGCGAGCAGCGCCGGCAGATAGTAGCTCGAGGCCCAGGCCAGGGTCTGCGTGGTACCGAGCGCCAGGATGATCGGAAGCTGGCGCTGGCTCATATCCCCGTATTTCTGATCGGCGGTGGCATCACTCGCATTTGCAGCGCGAGGCGGGAGCGCGTCAACAGCGTCCGCGACATATGCGACCTGCCGCGGGCGGGAGCCTCGGCCCTGAGCAGGAGCTTTGGCGACGCAAGGTCCGCGCGCCGCCTTTCGCTCGTCACGAATGCACGGCATAATGGCGCATGCAATTGACCTCGCGCCTTGCTCTGATGAACTGGCTGGCGGGCCAGGGGCTCACCGGCCTGCCCGAACCCGAACTGCTGCGCGGCTTCTGCGAGCGCTGCTGCGCCGAAGGGCTGGAGCTCTCGCGTGGGCTTGTCGTCATTGATACGCTGCACCCGATCTATGAGGGTCGCGCCTTCCGCTGGAGCGATACGCCGACCAACGAGAGCGATGTCGTCGAATACGGCTCGACGGCCGAGGGCGACGCGGCCAACAATTGGCGCCGGTCGGTGTTCTATCATTTGCTCGAGCATGGTCACGACGAGATGGTGATCGACCTCGCCGACGCGCCCTCGCTCGATTTTTCGCAGATCGGCGAGCTCGCCGAAACGGGTCACCGCCATTTCCTGGCCTTCGTGCACCGCTTCGGGGAGACCGGAGCGCTCGGGCAGATGGACTGCCTCTACTCCTCCTGGACAACCCGACGCGACAGCGGCTTCGCCGAAGGCGAGCTCGCGGCGCTGCGCGATCTCGTGCCGGTGCTGGGGCTCGCGATCAAGTCGGCGCAGCAGGTCGACATCGCGCGCACGCTCGGCCGCGTCTATCTCGGACGCGATGCGTCAGAGCAGGTCTTGAGCGGACGCATCTCGCGCGGCGTCACCGAGCGCATCAACGCCGTGCTCTGGTATTCGGATCTGCGCGGCTCGACCGGAATCAGCGAGAGCATCGGCCCCGACGAGATCATCCCGTTCCTCAACGACTATGCGCAGGCCGTGATCGATGCGATCCACGAAGCCGGCGGCGACGTCTTGAAGCTGATCGGCGACGGCGTGCTCGCGATGTTTACCGGCGAGGACATGGCGCACGCTCGGCGCGCGGCGCTGCGGGCGGAGCATCTGTTCCGCAAGAACGTGGCAGCGCTGAACCTGCGGCGGGGCGCCGAGGGCCGTCCCACCACGTCCGCCTATATCGGCCTGCATGTCGGCGAAGTCTTCTACGGCAATATCGGGAGCGAGGACCGGCTTGACTTCACCGTGGTCGGTCCGACCGTGAACGAGGTCAGTCGCATCGCCTCGATGAGCCGTTCGGTCGATCGCGAGCTGCTGGCGTCGGCGGAATTCTACAAGGGCCTCGATGCCGCCGGCCGCCGCTATCTCGTCTCCACCGGTCGCTACGCGCTCCGCGGCATCGGCCGCGCGCAGGATCTCTACACGCTCGATCCGGAAGTGGACGCGAGCGAGCCGGTGACGGGGAGCTACGAGCGGTATCTGGCGAACTAGGCTGGCTGCTCCCACAAACTCCGTCATTGCGAGGAGCTATTGCGACGAAGCAATCCAGACTGTCTCCGCGGAGAGATTCTGGATTGCTTCGCTTCGCTCGCAATGACGGTGCAGCTAACACCGCGCCGCCGCCTCATCGCCCACCATGTCGGGCTGCCGGTCCAGCGTCACCGCAGGCGAGAGCCAGATCACCAGGGCCTGCACGCCGAACACGGCGGCGGCGAGATAAAGGCACGCTTCCGCGCTCCAGAGGCCGCCGACGATCGCTCCCAGTGCCGAGCCGACCGGGCGGGCGCCGTAGCTCATGATGTTGATGGCGGAGACGCGGCCCAGGAGGCGCGGCGGCGTCACCGACTGGCGCAACGTCGTGGTCGAGATCACCCACAGGATCGGCCCGACGCCGAGCAGGAAGAAGCTCAAGGCCGCAAGCCAGGGCGAGGGGACCAGCACCGTCAGCGCCATCACCATTGCCGCGACGAAGCCGGTGACGGGGCCGAGGCCGACCACCGTGCCGAACGCGATGCGCTTCATCACGCGCGTGGCGAACAGCGCGCCGATCACCATGCCGACACCGTACATGGTCAGCACGGTGCCGACGCCGACCGCGTTTAGGCCGAGGTGACGTACGGCGTAAGGCACGAACACCGCGATCTGCAGGAACCATCCGGTATTGAAGATGAACTGGGTGATGAAGACCGGCCGCAGCAGCGGATGGTGAAACACGAAGGCTGCGCCCTCGCGGATGTCCTGGAACGGATGCCGCCGTGGAGCCGGCGTGCGGGCGGGCTCGTAGATGCCGGAGAGCAGCACGACTGCGATCGCGGAGAGCGCGGCCGCAAAGCCGAAGGCCGGGCTCGCGCCCCACCACCCCACCAGCGCGCCGCCGAGCGCCGGCCCGCTGGCGAAGGCGATGGTGCGTGCGAGCTCGATCCGCGCATTGGCCGTCGGCAACAGGTCCGAACTCACCAAGGAGGGCACCAGTGCCGGCGCGGCCACGCTGTAGACGACGGTGCCGCACACGGCGGCAAAGCCGAGCAGCGCCAGCAGCGGCAGATTGAGCGCGCCGAGCGCGAGCAGCAGCACGATCGCCGCAAGGGCCGCGGCCCGCAGCGCCTCGGCGCCTGCCATCAGCGAACGGCGGGAGATGCGGTCGGCCAGCAGGCCGGCCGGAATGGCGAAGAGGACGAAGGGCAGGGTCAGCGCAGTCTGGAGCAGGCCGGTCTGGCCTTCGGCGACGCCCAGCGTCAGCACCGCGACAATGGGGGCCGCGGCCAGCGCGATCTGTTCGGCCGACTGTGCCGCCAAATTGGACCAGGCGAGGCGGTTGAATGTGTCGGGGAGGCGCGGGGGATTTGACATGGCTCATTTCCTGCAAAGTCGGGTGGGCGCCACTATCCGCCTCCGATGACCGCCAAACCCACCCGCTTCCCGACAGGGGCGACACATAGCGACCGCCGAGGCAACGATGCGGTTAGATGCAGTTGCAAATGAGTTGCAATAAGGCTCGACTTCGGTATTCTCGCCCCATGGATGCTCGCTCTCCCGATCTGACCCAAGACGCCGCCGGCTGGCGCTCCGACGCGCCTGCCACCAAGAGCCTGGCCGAGGTGAATGCCTCGGTCGCCCTCCCCATCGCGGGGGTTTGGTGGCGGCGGCTGCTCGCCTTCGTCGGCCCGGGCTATCTGGTCTCGGTCGGCTACATGGACCCCGGCAATTGGGCGACCGACCTCGCCGGTGGGTCCAAGTTCGGCTACACGTTGCTCTCGGTCATTCTGCTCTCGAATTTGATGGCGATCCTGCTGCAATCACTGGCGGCACGGCTCGGCATCGTCACCGACCGCGACCTCGCGCAGGCCTGCCGCGCGACCTATTCGCCGGCGGTCAACTTCATGCTGTGGCTCGCCTGCGAGGCGGCGATCATCGCCTGCGATCTCGCCGAGGTCATCGGCACCGCGATTGCGCTCAAGCTCCTGTTCGGCATTCCCCTGATCGGCGGTGCGCTGATCGCTGCGCTGGATGCCTTTTTGCTGCTCATCCTGATGAACCGTGGCTTCCGTTTCCTCGAAGCCTTTGTCATCGCACTGCTCGTCGTGATCGCAGTCTGCTTCACGGTCCAGCTTGCCGCGGCCGCGCCGCCGGTGGCCGAGATGCTGAGGGGATTTGTGCCGAAGACCGAGATCTTCACCAACCCCGAGATGCTCTACATCGCGATCGGCATCATCGGCGCCACCGTGATGCCGCATAATCTCTATCTGCATTCTTCGATCGTGCAGACGCGCGCTTATGAGCGCAACCACACCGGCCGGCGCGAGGCGATCAAATGGGCGACAACGGACTCGACCATCGCCCTGATGCTGGCGCTGTTCATCAATGCCGCGATCCTCGTGGTGGCGGCCGCAACCTTCCACAAGAGCGGCCATGCCGACGTCGCCGAGATCGGCCAGGCCTTCGAGCTGCTTTCACCGCTGCTCGGTCTCGGCATCGCCTCGACGCTGTTCGCGGTGGCGCTGCTCGCCTCGGGCCTGAATTCAACGGTGACGGCGACGCTCGCCGGCCAGATCGTGATGGAAGGCTTTCTCGATTTGCGCCTGCCGAGCTGGGCGCGCCGGTTGCTGACGCGCGGCATCGCGATCGTTCCCGTGATCGTCGTCACCGCGATCTATGGCGAGCGCGGCACGGCGGATCTCCTGGTATTCAGCCAGGTGGTGCTGTCAATGCAGCTGCCCTTCGCGGTCATCCCGCTGGTCCGCTTCGTCTCCGACCGCCGCAAGATGGGCAAGTTCGCCATACCGGTCTGGGTGGCGGCGATCGCGTGGATCGTTGCCGGCATCATCGTGGTTTTGAACGTGAAGCTGCTGGCGGATACGCTGTTCGGGTGAACGATCAGCGCCTGAGGCGACGTCGCGGCTTGTAGGGGCTGCGCGGGTTCACGTCGATGTCTACGTCTTTCACACATTCCTGGCGTTTGCGGTGGCTAGCGCCCCCGTGCCACTCTCCAGAACGAAGCGCGACATTGCTCATTTCGGCGACGTTCAAACACTTCCATTGCCCTCCAGGCAGCAAACCTTTGCTGGAACTGCCAGCAAACTGAAAAGCGAGCGTGCGTTCCTGCCCATCAGTATGGCCCAGTATTGCGGGGCAGATTTCGCGCACGTGTCCTTGATAGAAGCAGAGCACCTGGCATCGTTCGACAATCGCTCGCTCGAGTAATTCGTAGGCTTGGCTCGACAAGAATGCCTCCGTATCCACCCGCACGGTGGCAATACAACGACCGATACCGAGCACGGTTGCAGTGCTGGATCAATCCTGCGGCTCGGACGCGGCGTCGCCTTGCGCGTCGATGCGCAGCCAACCTGACGGCGCGAGGCGCTGCTGCGGCAGGAAGCGGGCCTTGTAGTCCATCTTCTTGGAGCCCTCGATCCAGTAGCCGAGATAGACGTAAGGCAACCCTTGCCGGCGGGCGCGGGCGATGTGGTCGAGGATCATGAAGGTGCCCATCGAGCGGCTGACTTCGCCGGGCTCGAAGAACGAATAGACCATCGACAGGCCGTCGCTGAGCACGTCGGTCAGCGCGACCGCGATCAGCTCTTCGCCCCGGCCGGTGATGCCGCTGTCGGGGCCGCGCTTGCGGTACTCGATGATGCGGGTTTCGACGTGGCTGTCCTCGACCATCATGGCGTAGTCGAGCACGGTCATATCGGCCATGCCGCCGTGGCGGTGACGGGAATCGAGATAGGCGCGGAACACCGAATATTGCTCGGAGGTCGGCACTGCGCTGCGCTGCTCGCCGATGATGTCGGCGTTGCGCGCGATCACCTTGCGGAAGTTGCGGGAGGGGCGGAACTCGTTGGCGATCACCCGGACCGAGACGCAGGCGCGACACTGGTCGCAGGCGGGACGGTAGGCGATCGATTGGCTACGACGGAAGCCGCCATGGGTCAGGAGGTCGTTGAGATCACCGGCGCGCTCACCTACGAGGTGCGTAAACACCTTGCGCTCGTGCCGGCCCGGCAGATAGGGGCAGGGGGAGGGCGCCGTGAGGTAAAATTGTGGGGTATCGCGCGAGTGCTGGGTCAAGGGACGTCGTGGGCCTCCAAAATGTGCATCAGCATCGCGCTACGAAAGCCCCCGGTCAATCGGTCTACTCGGCAGGTCAGGTCGGACAGCATAGCGGGTCCAGGTTGATAGGTTCTTGATCCAGGTTGGTTGATCAGTAGGTCCTTTGATCAGTAGGTCCTGGCGCCTTGAGGCACCGGCGCACGAACGGAATTGTTGATCACGACCGTTCCCAGCACGAAATCGTGCAGCAAGCGCCTGCGGCCGTTGAACAGGCCGACCAGGACCACGAAGGGCGACAGGAACGAGAACGTCACCCAGAACAGCACCGCGTGGGTGGCGCCCAGCACGAAATACCCGGGCGCGCCGTACCAGGTGCGGAGCTCCAGATCCATCACGCGCATTCCGATGGTCGCGGACGACGGACCGCCGATGCAGGCGCCGTAATAGACGATGGCCCAGATCACGGAGGCAGGCCAGGCCAGCCAGAACAGCGCCCAGCCGATGCCGAGCGTGACCACGCCGAACACCGCAATGAAGAGGTAGCCGAGGATCACCGGCACCGAGATCACGACCATGTCGATCAGGAAGGCGAACACCCGCCGCGTCGCAACGCCGCGGAACAGTTCCGGGTGCAGATAGGGATCGTAGGCGTGAGCCGCACCATCACTGCGCCAGGCATTGCCCGAGTCCGAATACGACATGACCGTCCTCCCGAGGGGAAACTCCCGTGGCAGCACATGGGAATAGGCCGTCCGCGTGCCAAGGGTGCCGCGATTAACAAGCCGAAATATTCCGGCGATTCGGGGGCGGCGGTAGCCGCGAGGAGAGGGAGCTGACGCCACAGCAACAGTGTCGTCCCGGCGAAGGCCGGGACCCATAACCACGCAGAGCAGTTTGGCGAAGACTTAGGGGTTGATCGCTTCCCCGGTACCAATACTGCGCGCTCTCGTTGGATCACGCGGTATGGGTCCCGGCCTTCGCCGGGACGACATTGGGGCCTACACCTGCGCGCGGAGCTTCTCCGCCGCCTTCGGTGCGAAATAGCTCAGCACACCGTCGGCGCCGGCGCGCTTGAACGCGAGCAGGCTCTCCATCATGGCGCGCTCGCCGTCGAGCCAGCCGTTGGTGGCGGCTGCGGCGATCATCGCGTATTCGCCGGACACCTGGTAGGCGAAGGTCGGCATCGCGAACGTGTCCTTCACGCGGCGGACGACGTCGAGATAGGGCATGCCGGGCTTGACCATCACCATGTCGGCGCCCTCGGCGATGTCGAGCTCGACCTCGCGCAGCGCCTCGTCGGTGTTGGCGCTGTCCATCTGGTAGGTGCGCTTGTCGCCGGTGAGCGTCTTGGCGGAGCCAATGGCATCGCGGAACGGGCCGTAGAAGGCGGAAGCGTATTTTGCGGCATAGGCCATGATCTGCACGTCGAGCAGGCCGGTACGATCTAGGCCCTCGCGGATCGCGGCGACGCGGCCGTCCATCATGTCGGAGGGCGCGATGATGTCGCAGCCGGCTTCGGCCTGCACCAGGGCCTGACGCACCAGCACGGCGACGGTCTCGTCGTTCAGGATCTTGCCGTCGGAGATCAGGCCGTCATGGCCGTGGCTGGTGAAGGGATCGAGTGCAACGTCGCAGAGAATGCCGATCTCCGGAAACTCCTTCTTGATCGCGCGCACCGCCTGGCAGACCAGATTGTTCGGGTTGGTGGCTTCCGAGCCCTCCTCGTCGCGCAGGGACGGATCGGTGTAGGGAAACAGCGCGAGGCAGGGGATGGTGAGCTTCATCGCGCGTTCGGCGTCGCGCACGGCCTGGTCGACGCTGAGACGCTCGACGCCCGGCATCGAGGCGATCTGCTCGCGCTTGTTGTTGCCGTCGATCAGAAACAGCGGCCAGATCAGATCGTCCGTCGTGAGCACGTTCTCGCGCACCATGCGCCGGGCCCATTCGGCCTTGCGGTTGCGGCGCGGGCGGACGGTCAGATCGAGGGCAGGGGAGGCCGCAGTGCCATCCCGGCGCGAGACCTCGCGCAATTCGATCGGACGTCCGTATTTGATCGCCATCACTCTTCCTCCGGCTGGAATTATTCTTATACCAGCTCGCATGGTTCCCGTCACCGCGGCTTGAGCTGCCGCAAGGCAAAGAACTGATTGGGCGCAGCCGATTGATTTTGCGGGGCAAAGCAGCCAGAAGGGGGCATGTCCGAGATCTCCACCCGCGATGCGGCCCGCGACGGCGCCAGGGACGCCGTCCGAGACAATGCCAGAGACAGTGCAATGTCGGTGGCGGCGATCTCGTCCGAGCGAGCCGAGTCCGACGACAATGTCTGGACGCGCCGGCTCGTGCTGTTCCTGCGGGTGATGGCGCTGCTCTCGATCCTCAAGGGTCTCTATCATTGGGCGCAGGTGACGGGCTTCGTCGGCGGCGAGGACGAGGCGTTCGAAAACCAGTCGATGGCCTGGCAGGCCTCGACCATCTACTTCGCTGTGATCGAACTTGTTGCCGCGGTCGGGCTGTGGCTGGCGACGCCCTGGGGCGCCGTGGTGTGGCTGACGACCGTGGTATCGATGGCGGTGATCGAGCTGATGTTCCCGGGCATCTACGGCGGCAGCCTGGTTGTGGTCGGGGTCGAAGCCTTCATGCTGGCCGCCTATCTCGCGCTCGCCTGGATGGCCGCACGCGAACGGCCGCCATAGCAAACTCTCGTGCCCCGGACGCAATGCAGCGCGCCGCACGCGCGGCGTGATGCGTTGCAGAGCCGGGGCCCATTTCTCCGCGATCTCGTCTCTGGCCTTCTGGGTCCCGGCTCTGCGCTCCGCTTCGCTGTGCTGGTCCGGGACACGAGAATGTCGCGCTTGGTTGACGGTTGGTTGCGTAAAATTCGACGTAAGTTTTCGCTAACCAGCGTGTTCCGCCACAGCTCTTACGCGGCCGTTTCGAAACGGGGCGGGGCTGTTCTGGAATGCGACAATCGCGGCGGACGGAGGGTGAACAGGACCTTGCGAGAGTCAACAGACTATTGCGAAAAGTGCTTGTGGCACAGGCTTAATCCGCAATTCACTGTCTTAAATTCATGATCTCTTTATTCTCTTATTTAAGCCGATCTTCAAACGAGCCCCTTAAGTTGCACCTATCAGACGGGACACAAGTTTCGTCGAATGAGTGTCGATAAAAACGACAACAGGGGAAGTGTCATGATGAAAGCCGTCGCAACTGCGGCAGATACCGCAGAGCGCGTCTCCGGCCAGCAGGGTTCGGTGCAGACGCTCTATCTGGAAGCTTTGACTCTGGTGGAGCGGCTGCATCGCCGGCTGCTCGACGTCATCAAGGACGAGTTCGATCGCCGCGGCCGTGCGGACATCAACTCGGTGCAGGCGCTGCTGCTCTACAACATCGGCGACAAGGAGCTGACCGCGGGCGAACTGCGCACGCGCGGTTATTACCTCGGCTCCAACGTCTCCTACAATCTGAAGAAGCTCGTCGAGCTCGGCTTCCTTGATCATCAGCGCTCGCGCGTCGATCGCCGCTCGGTGCGCATCCGCCTGACGCCGCAGGGCCAGGAAGTTCGCCGCATCGTCGACTCGCTCTACCAGAAGCACGTCAAGACGGTGGAGCAGGTCGGCGGCATCTCGGGCGAGGAGTTCTCGACCCTCAACAAGTCGCTGCACCGCCTCGAGCGGTTCTGGACCGACCAGATCCTGTATCGTCTCTGAGCTCTTTCCACGGGATTTGGCCAAGCCGGCCCACAACAAGACCGGCAAGCCTCCCGAACGTGCCTGAGCTTCCCCAAGCGCGCCGGCCCGGCTCTGTCTGGACCGGTGCGTTTTTCCATTTCGCGGTTGCGAAAAAAATCCCCAAGGGCAGGGAACGAGTTCCCGGTTCGGTGCTTATCCCCTTCGATCGGAGGGCGGACGATGCTGGTCGAGCGTGGCGTGGGGGTGATGAACGTGGAACTCGTGAGCGAGGCCTATGCCATCGCCGCGAACTATCTTCGCCGCTCGGGCGCGATCCGGGACACCCTCGTCACCGACGAACGCCTGCTTGAGATCGTCATCAAGCTGCTCCAGCGCGGCGAATTCAACAAGATCAGGCTGGCCAACAAGGCCATCGTCAGGTTCGAGGCGCAGTCCGAGGCCAAAGCAGTTGCCTGATCTCAACTCCCAAACGCGGCAAGAACCAGAGGGTGCCATGGAAGCTGCCATCGACCGGATCATGCATACCTACGATTTGCTCGCCAACCGCACGTCTGCGGCGAGCGCCGAGGCGCGGGAAAAGGTCACCAACTATCTCAATACGTTGATGGAAGCCGGCGAGAAGGACACCCACAGGTTGACGGTTTGCGGGCTGACCTATCTGCGGCAGCTCGACGGCAGCGTGGATCCCGTGAAGGCGGGGTATACCGGGCTGTGAGGGACGCTGGCCTCGGCCAGCGGGTCCAGCCGGAAGTTTGAGGCTCAAAGCGGCCTTATTCCTGAGGGTCGAATAAGGGGCGATTCCATAGAACCGCCCCGATGTCGAAAATCTTCGATCCCCACCATATCTTGCATAAATCTCAGGCCCGACCCGCAAACCCTTGGCCTGTTGCGGGCGATGTGGTAGATCGCGCTCGCCGCTTCCGATCGCCACACCAGACCCGCCCGTAGCCCGCCAAAAGGCTGCGGCGGTGGAGATATTCGCAAGATGACCTTCGCCAAAACCGCCTCCGCGCCCGATTCGTTTTTCACCGCCTCGCTCGAGCAGGCTGACCCGGAAATCGCAGCCGCCATCAAGGGCGAGCTCGGCCGCCAGCGTCATGAGGTCGAGCTGATCGCTTCCGAGAACATCGTCAGCCGTGCGGTGCTGGAAGCGCAGGGTTCGGTGATGACCAACAAATATGCCGAAGGCTATCCCGGCGCGCGCTACTACGGCGGTTGTGAGTGGGTCGACGTTGCCGAGAATCTCGCGATCGATCGCGCCAAGAAGCTGTTCGGCGCCAACTTCGCCAACGTGCAGCCGAACTCCGGCAGCCAGATGAACCAGGCGGTGTTTCTGGCACTGCTTCAGCCCGGCGACACCTTCATGGGCCTCGATCTTGCGGCCGGCGGCCATCTCACCCACGGCTCCCCCGTCAACATGAGCGGCAAGTGGTTCAAGGCCGCGCACTACACCGTGCGCCGCGAGGACCAGATCATCGACATGGACGCCGTCGCCAAGCAGGCAGCGGAGGTCAAGCCGAAGCTGATCGTGGCCGGCGGCTCGGCTTATTCGCGCGCCTGGGATTTCAAGCGCTTCCGCGAGATCGCGGACAGCGTCGGCGCGTACCTCCTGGTCGACATGGCGCACTTCGCCGGTCTCGTCGCCGGCGGCGTGCATGCTTCGCCCGTGCCGTATGCCCACATCACCACCACCACGACCCACAAATCGCTGCGCGGTCCGCGTGGCGGCCTGATGCTGTGGAATGACGAGGCGCTGACCAAGAAATTCAACTCGGCGATCTTCCCGGGCCTGCAGGGCGGCCCCCTGATGCATGTGATCGCGGCGAAGGCGGTCGCCTTCGCCGAGGCGCTGCGGCCGGACTTCAAGGTCTATGCGAAGAACGTCGTCGAGAACGCCAAGGCGCTGGCCGAGGCGATGAAGAGCCATGGCTTCGATATCGTCTCCGGCGGCACCGACAATCATCTGATGCTCGTTGACCTCCGGCCGAAGGGCCTGAAGGGCAATGCTTCGGAGAAGGCGCTGGTCCGCGCCGCCATCACCTGCAACAAGAACGGCATTCCTTTCGACCCCGAGTCGCCGTTCGTCACCTCCGGTATTCGTCTGGGCACGCCGGCGGCTACCACCCGCGGCTTTGGTGTTGCTGAATTCCAGCAGGTCGGCGGCATGATCGCCGAGGTGCTGAACGCGATCGCGCAGTCCGACGACGGCAAGGCGCCGCTGGTGGAAGCCGCGATCAAGGAACGGGTCAAGGCGCTCACCGACCGTTTCCCGATCTATCAGTAAGGTTCAAGAAAACCGGTCAAGGTCAACGGATGCGCTGCCCGAACTGCAACAGTCTCGATACGCAGGTGAAGGACTCGCGTCCGACCGAGGACTCTTCCGTGATCCGCAGGCGGCGCGTGTGCGTCGCCTGCAATTTCCGCTTCACCACCTTCGAGCGGGTGCAGCTGCGCGAGCTCACGGTGATCAAGCGCAACGGCCGCCGCGTGCCTTTCGACCGCGACAAGCTGATGCGCTCGGTGTCGATCAGCTTGCGCAAGCGGCAGGTCGAGCCGGAACGGGTGGAGAAGATGGTCTCCACCATCGTGCGCGAGCTTGAGACCGGGGGCGAGGCTGAAATCTCCTCGGAGGTGATCGGCGAGACCGTGATGGAGCATCTGCGCACGCTCGATGACGTCGCCTATGTCCGCTTCGCCTCGGTCTACCGCAATTTCCGCGAGGCCAAGGATTTCGCCGACGTGCTCGGTGAGCTCTCCGGTGAGGAGGAAGCGCGGCTCGCCGCGATCCGCAAATGATCTTCCGCATCCTGGAGGATCAATTCGCGCAGAAGGCGCGCGAGTCCAGGGATGCCGACCGGCGCTTCATGGAGCTTGCGCTGGCGCTCGGCAGGCGCGGGCAGGGACGCGCCTGGCCCAATCCCGCCGTCGGCGCCGTCATCGTCAAGGACGGCGTGATCGTCGGCCGCGGCTGGACTCAGCCTGGCGGACGGCCGCATGGCGAGCCTGAAGCGCTGCGGCGCGCAGGCGAGGCTGCGCGCGGCGCCACGCTCTACGTCACGCTGGAGCCGTGCTCGCATTTCGGCAAGTCGCCACCGTGCGCCGACGCAGTGATCGGCGCCGGCATCAAGCGTGTGGTGGCCGCGATCGAGGATCTCAATCCTGAAGTCGCGGGTCAGGGCCATGCTCGGTTGCGCGCGGCCGGCATCATGGTGGATGTGGGTCTGTGCGCGCGCGAAGCCGCCTTCGACCACGCCGGGCATTTCCGCCGCATCAGGGATCACCGCCCGCATGTGATCCTGAAGCTCGCGGTCTCGCCCGACGGCAAGATCGGCGCGGCCGGAGGCAAGCCGGTCGCGATCACCGGCGAGGCGGCGCGCGGCCGCGTGCATCTTTTGCGCGCCCAGAGCGACGCCATCATGGTCGGCATCGGCACGGTGCTGGCGGACGATCCGCAGCTCGACTGCCGCCTGCCGGGCATGGCCGCGCGCTCACCAGTGCGCGTGGTGCTTGATCAGAGCCTGCGCATTCCCGGCGCGAGCAGGCTCGTGGGCTCCGCGCGCGAGATTCCGCTGTGGGTGGTGGGTTCTGAACTCGCGGAGGCCGCGGCCGCCACGCGGCTTGGTGCTGCCGGCGCCCAGGTGATCCGCGTGCCGCCCGGCAATGCCTCGGGTCTCGATCTTGCGGCGGTGCTGCATGCATTGGCCGGGAAGGGCATCACGCGGCTGATGGTCGAGGGCGGCAGCCGCGTCGCGGCATCCTTTATCGCCGCCGACCTCGTTGACGAGATCTGGCTGTTCCGCGGCGCGGAGGCGGTGGGCGCCGACGGGGTGGATGCGCTCGCTGCATTGCCCCTGTCGAAAATCACGCAGTCGCAGGCCTACAAGGTTCATGCTAGCGAGACCTTCGACAAGGATACTCTCACCATTTACGAGCGCGCGTAATGTTCACCGGCATTGTCACCGATATCGGCGAGATCGTCGGCTTCACGCCGACGGCGCAGGGCCAGTTGCACCGGCTGCGCATCGCCTGCCGCTACGACCAGACCACCATTGCGGACGGCGCCTCGATCGCCTGCAACGGCGTCTGCCTGACCGTGGTTGCTTCCGGCGTCGAAGCCGGCAAAGACTCTGCTCAAAGGACCTGGTTCGACGTCGATGCCGCGGCCGAGACGTTGGCGCTGACGACGGCAAAGCACTGGAGGATCGGCACCAGGCTCAATCTCGAGCGTGCGCTCAAGATCGGCGACGAGCTTGGCGGGCATATCGTCGCCGGCCATGCCGACGGCATCGCGACCCTCGTCAGCCGCGAGGACCTGCCCGACATGGCGCGGTTCGAGCTCTCCACGACGCGGGAGCTGGCACGGTTCATCGCGACCAAGGGCTCGATCACGCTCGACGGCGTCTCGCTGACGGTTAATACGGTGAAGGACGTGACCTTTTCGGTGCTGATCATTCCGCACACCCTGACGGTCACGACGATCGGCGGCTGGAAGGCGGGGGATGAGGTCAATATCGAGGTCGATCTAATGGCCCGCTACGCGGCGCGGCTGACGGAAATGAAGTGACGGTGATGAAACTTCGTCATGCGCGGGCTTGACCCGCGCATCCATGCTCTTAAGAGGTCCTGACCCAGGGATTGCCGGGTCAAGTCCGGCAATGACACAGTAGGCTTATGATGGCAGACGCGCGGCGCGCACCCCTGAAGGACCAGACCGACATCTCCGGCGCACGCGCGCTGATTGTCGAGGCACGGTTTTATGACGATCTCCAGGACGCGATGCTGGAAGGCGCGGTGGCCGAGCTGAAGGCGGCCGGCCTGACCCATGACGTCATCACGGTTCCCGGCGCATTGGAGATTCCTGCGGCGATCGCCATCGCGGTTGATGCCGCGGCCGCCAATGGCAAGCCCTATGATGCCGCGATCGCGCTTGGCTGCGTGATCCGTGGCGACACCATCCATTTCGAGATCGTCTCGCAGGAATCCTCCCGCGCGCTGATGGATCTGGCGGTGGCGCGAAAGCTGCCGCTCGGCAACGGCATCCTCACCGTCAACACCGAGGCGCAGGCCTGGGCGCGGGCGCGCGCCAGCGAGCTGAACAAGGGCGGCGATGCCGCGCGGGCCGCGATTGCGATGCTGCGCATAAAGCGCCGGCTGGCGCGGGCTTGATCATGGCCGATAACAACAAGAAGCCGCCGGCCGGCACGGAGAAGAAAGCGAACCGGCGCGGTGCGGCGCGGCTCGCAGCCGTGCAGGCGCTGTATCAGATGGATATCGGCGGAGCAGGCATCAACGACATTTTTGCGGAGTTCGAGAGCCACTGGCTCGGCAACGAGGTCGAGGGCGACACATATCTCCCGGCGGAAGCGGCGTTCTTCCGCGATGTCGTCTCCGGTGTCGTGCGCGACCAGAAGAAGCTTGATCCGCTGATCGACGAGGCGCTGTCGAAGGGCTGGCCGTTGAAGCGCATCGAAGCGATCCTGCGCGCGGTGCTGCGGGCAGGGGCCTACGAATTGGAACACCGCAAGGACGTGCCGGGCCGCGTCGTCATTTCCGAATATGTCGACGTCGCCAATGCCTTCGTCGACCGCGAGGAGACCGGCATGGTCAACGCGGTGCTCGACCAGATCGGCCGGCAGTTTCGCGGTGACGAGTTCGGGCGGGGGTAGATGGCGCGAGGGCGGTGAATTGATGCGATGTGGCTGCCCCATATTCCGCTGTCATCACCCGCGAAGGCGGGTGATCCAGTACGCCGCGGCCTATCGATGTCACGCGAGCGTCTCTGGAATACTGGATCGCCCGGTCAAGCCGGGCGATGACAGCGGAGTGTGTGGCTGACGCTGATGGCAAACCCACACGATTCCTCCGCCGAAGACTCCCTCATCGCGCGCTATTTCAAGCCGCTGGCGACTGATCCCGGCGCGTTGGGGCTGGTGGACGATGCCGCCATCCTGCAGGCACTCGGCAGCGACATCGTCGTCACCACCGACGCGGTGGTCGAGGGTGTGCATTATTTTGCCACCGATCCCCCCGACACCATCGCGCGCAAGGCGCTGCGGGTGAACCTGTCCGATCTCGCTGCCAAGGGGGCCGTGCCAGCCGGGTTCGTGCTGACACTGGCGCTGCGCAGCCAGGAAGACGCCTGGCTCAGGCCGTTCGCGGACGCGCTCGGCGAGGATGCGAAAACCTTCGCCTGTCCGCTGCTCGGCGGCGATACGGTGTCGACGCCGGGGCCGCAGATGATCTCGATCACCGCCTTTGGCCGCGTACCGCAGGGGCGGATGGTCGGCCGCACCGGCGCCAAGCCGGGCGACCGTATCCTGGTCACCGGGACGATCGGTGACGCCGCGCTTGGCCTCGATGTGCTCACGGGCGGCGCGGTGGCGAATGCGCTGGCCTCCGATCCGCACGCGCGCGAGACGCTGATCTCGCGCTATCGCGTGCCGCAGCCGCGCAATGTTCTCGCGCAGGCCGTGCGTGACCATGCGACGGCTGCGATGGATGTCTCCGACGGGCTTGCCGGAGATCTGACCAAGCTCTGTGCGGCATCAGACGTCTCGGCCACGATCGACGTGATGAGCGTGCCGCTCTCGGCCGCTGCGGCCGGCCTGATCGCGGGCAACGTCGTTTCCGTTGAAACGTTGTTTGCCGGGGGTGACGATTACGAGGTGCTGTGCACCGTTCCGCCGGCGCAAAGCGACGCGCTGATTGCCTTGGGGCGGGCGGCAGGCCTTGCCGTCACGGCCATCGGCACGATCGTCGCGGGCCATGAGCGGCCGCGCTTCCTGGACGGGCAGGGCCAGGAGCTGGTCTTGAAGCGGCTCTCCTACAGCCACTTCTAGGAATTGCTCCAAACCGGCGTCGGGACTCCCAGACCAGCCTAAATACCTGCCGACATCGGCCTTTTCGGCCTCATCTGGCGTTGCACCCTCAATTTGATTTTGGCAAGGTCGTGACCGACTAGGGCCGCGCCTTCGGGCAAGGAGCGGCCTTGTTCAAAATCAAGGCGCCGCACCGCACGACGGAAAAACAAAAGGCGCCGGGGGTACGTTCATCAAGGATCTGAGGCAAAAAATCACATGACAGCATTATGGTTGATTGTGCTCTGCGGAGTGCTTTCCGTCGTCTACGCGATCTGGGCGACCTCTTCGGTTTTGAGCGCGGATGCGGGCTCTCCGCGCATGCAGGAAATCGCGGCAGCGGTGCGCGAAGGCGCACAGGCCTACCTGCGGCGTCAATACACCACGATCGGGATGGTCGGCCTCGTCATCTTCGTGCTGCTTGCCTATTTCCTGGGGCTCTATGTCGCGATCGGTTTTGCCATTGGCGCGATCCTGTCGGGGGCGGCCGGCTTCATCGGCATGAACGTCTCGGTCCGCGCCAATGTGCGCACCGCCCAGGCGGCCACGACGTCGCTCGCGGGTGGTCTCGAGCTTGCCTTCAAGGCGGGCGCCATCACCGGCATGCTGGTGGCGGGTCTCGCGCTGCTCGGCGTGACCCTCTATTTCGGCTTCCTGGTTCATTCGTTGAAGCTTGCGCCTGACAGCCGCGTCGTCATCGACGCCATGGTGGCGCTCGGCTTCGGCGCCTCGCTGATCTCGATCTTCGCCCGTCTCGGCGGCGGCATCTTCACCAAGGGTGCGGACGTCGGCGGCGACCTCGTCGGCAAGGTCGAGGCCGGCATTCCCGAGGACGATCCGCGCAACCCGGCCACGATCGCCGACAACGTGGGCGACAATGTCGGCGACTGCGCCGGCATGGCCGCCGACCTGTTCGAAACCTATGCGGTGACCGCGGTCGCCACCATGGTCCTGGCGGCGATCTTCTTCGCCAAGACGCCGATCCTCGCCGACATGATGACGTTGCCGCTCGCCATCGGCGGCATCTGCATCATCACCTCGATCATCGGCACCTTCTTCGTGAAGCTCGGGCCGAGCCAGTCGATCATGGGCGCGCTCTACAAGGGCCTGATCGCAACCGGCATCCTGTCGCTGGTCGGCATCGCCGGCGTGATCTATTACCTGATCGGGTTCGGCAAGCTCGCCGGCGTCGACTATACCGGCATGGCGCTGTTCGAGTGCGGCGTGGTCGGCCTCGCCGTCACCGCGCTGATCATCTGGATCACCGAGTACTACACCGGCACCGACTATCGTCCGGTGAAGTCGATCGCCCAGGCCTCGGTGACCGGCCACGGCACCAACGTCATCCAGGGCCTCGCCGTCTCGATGGAATCGACCGCGCTGCCCGCGATCGTCATCATCGCTGGCATCCTGGTCACCTACAGCCTCGCCGGCCTGTTCGGCATCGCGATCGCGACCGCCACGATGCTTGCGCTCGCCGGCATGGTCGTCGCGCTCGACGCGTTCGGCCCAGTGACCGACAACGCGGGCGGCATTGCCGAGATGGCGGGCCTGCCGAAGGAGGTTCGCAAGTCGACCGACGCGCTCGATGCGGTCGGCAACACCACCAAGGCGGTGACCAAGGGCTACGCGATCGGCTCCGCCGGTCTCGGCGCCCTGGTGCTGTTCGCGGCCTACAACGAGGATCTCAAGTTCTTCATCGCGGACTCCGCGCACCACGCCTACTTCGCCGGCGTCAAACCGGACTTCTCGCTCAACAACCCCTACGTCGTGGTGGGCCTGTTGTTCGGCGGTCTCTTGCCGTATCTGTTCGGCGCGATGGGCATGACCGCCGTGGGCCGCGCGGCGAGCGCGATCGTCGAGGAGGTCCGCCGACAATTCCGCGAGAAGCCGGGGATCATGCAAGGCACCGACAAGCCGGATTACGGCAAGGCGGTCGACCTTTTGACCAAGGCGGCGATCAAGGAAATGATCATCCCCTCGCTGCTTCCGGTGCTGTCACCGATCTTCGTCTACTTCGTGATCTATGCGATCGCGGGGGGCGGGGCGGCCGGCAAGTCGGCGGCGTTCTCGGCCGTGGGCGCGATGCTGCTCGGCGTGATCGTGACGGGCCTGTTCGTCGCGATCTCCATGACCTCGGGCGGCGGCGCCTGGGACAACGCCAAGAAGTACATCGAGGACGGTCACTTCGGCGGCAAGGGCAGTGACGCCCACAAGGCGGCCGTGACCGGCGACACCGTCGGCGATCCCTACAAGGACACGGCAGGTCCCGCGGTGAACCCGATGATCAAGATCACGAACATCGTGGCGCTGCTGCTGCTGGCGATCCTCGCCCACTGAGGAGCGTCGGCGAGAAACACAAAACCCCGCGGCGAAAGCCGCGGGGTTTTTGTTTGATGGGTTGGACGCCCTCACCACGTCATTGCGAGGAGCTCTCGCGACGAAGCAATCCAGGGTCGTTCCACTGAGGAATTCTGGATTGCTTCGCCGCGCTCGCGATGACGGAAGTAGCGCCTACTGCACGTCCATCTGCAGCCCTTCCTTCTGGATGATGCCGGCGAACTTCTTCGTCTCGGCGTCCACGAAGGCGGCAAACTGGTCGGGCGTGCCGTAGTCGGCACGGGCGCCCATGGCCACGATGTTCTTCTTGATGTCGTCGCGCTCGAGCATCGCCTTCACTTGAAGGTTGAGCGCTTCGAGAACGGCGGGCTGCACACCCTTCGGCAGGAAAACCGAGAACCACGACGAGACGTCGAAAGCCGCAAGCTCGGGCGCGCTCTCGCGCATGGTCGGCAGGTTCGGTGCAAGGTCGCTGCGCTCGGTCGTGGTGACGCAGAGGCCGGTGAGGGTGCCGTTCTGCACCTGCGGCAGGCTCGGATAGAGGTTGTCGAACAGGATCTGGATGTCGCCGGCGAGCGCCGCCTGGAGCGCGGGACCGGCGCCGCGGAACGGGATATGCGTCATCTTCAGCCCGGTGAGCTGCAGGAACCAGGCGCCGGTGAGGTGAGGGCTCTGGCCGACGCCGGAGGAGGCATAGCTGAGCTTGTCCGGATTGGCCTTGAGATACGCGACCAGCTCGGCGATCGACTTGATGCCGGTCTTGGGATGCGCCGAGACGATGTTCGGGATCCGGATCATGTTGGAGACCGGCTGGAGCTGGTCCGGCTTGTAGGTGAGGTTCTTGAAGATGCTGTAGGCGATCGCGTTCGGGCCGGGATTGCCGATTAGGATGGTGTGACCGTCCGGCTTGGCGCGGACCACCTCGGCGGTGCCGATCGTGCCGCCGCCGCCGGAGCGGTTTTCCACCACGGCCGATTGGCCCCAGGCGGTCTGCAGATGCGCGGCCAGAAGCCGCCCCATTACGTCGGTCGAACCGCCGGCGGCTGCCGGCACGACGAGGCGGACGTTTTCGGTGGGCTTCCAGTCCGCCAGGCTCGATCGCGGCAGGATCGCTGCGGCCGAGATGGCGGCAGCGCCGGTGAGCACGCGACGGCGGGACAGCAATTTATTGGGCACGAATCCACTCCCTGCATCTTGTTTTGCAGGAGCGTATGGAAGCGGATGCGCAACGGCAAGCCGCACGAAGCCGCAGGCTGAAGGCTCAGTTAAAGCTGAGCAGCTTGAAGATCGGCGTGAGGTAGCTCATCTCCTGGCCCGACGTCGGAGTGGTCCGGCTGATGAAGTCGAAGATCTTGCCGTCCTGGAGGCCGTAATTCGCAAGCCGGCGCACGCGTCGGTTCTTGTCGAAATAGACCGCGATGACGCGCTGGTCGACCACCCTCTGGTTCATGAAGGCGACCATGCGCTCGGAGCGCTGCGAGATGTAATAGAACACCTCGCCGTCGAGGGTTGCGACCGTGGAGGGGGTGCCCATCACGATCAGCACTTGGTCCTGGCTCGCACCGATCGGGATCTGCTCGAGCGCGTTGGGCGGCAGGATATAGCCCTTCTGGAACTGCTCGCCGGTGCAGCCCGCAAGCGCAGCGCCAACCAGGGCCGCAGCCGCGAACAGGCGCAAGCCGCGCCAACGTGCATGAAGGCCGCGCCGCTTGTTTGCACGCAGGCTGGTCTGGTTCGTTATCGTCATAGCGGAACTGATTCCGTCCCCTTGCGTCGCGCGAGGCGCTGAAGTACCGGGCGGAGGCTCTGAATGCAACACGCGCGCGCCCGCTTGCGGAAACCACAATGCTTTGGCCGTTCAATCACTTCAGGAAACCCCGCCTCGCCTCGCCGGGCACCATTGAAGCCATCTATGGCATGATCGTGACGCAGGCGCGAGAACCCATATTTTACCGCGACTTGGGCGTGCCGGATACCGTTAACGGGCGTTTCGATCTGTTGCTGCTGCACCTGTGGCTGCTGCTGCGCCGTCTGCGCACGGTTCAGGGCGCCACCGAGCTGTCGCAGGCGCTGTTCGACCGCTTCTGCGAGGACATGGACGACAATCTGCGCGAGATGGGGATAGGCGACCAGACCGTGCCGAAGCGGATGCGGGCCTTCGGCGAGGCGTTTTACGGCCGGGTCCAGGCTTACGATCAGGCCATGGAAAGCGGCGGCGAGGCGCTGGCATCGGCAATCTGCAAGAATATCTTGAATGGGGCCGGCATGGACCAGGCGCAGCGGCTCGCGGCCTATGCCAGGGCTGCCGAGGCCGACCTCGGCCGGACCGGCGAGGCCGCACTGCTGGGTGCGTCCTTCAAGTTTCCCCCAGCGCTCCCTGAGGATGTCACGCCATGAGCCGACCGATACCAGCATCCGGGCCCGATCCCTGGCGGGTGCCCGTCATCGTTGCACAGATCCCGGACACCGGCCTGCATCGCAAGCTCGAGGCCTCGGCCGCCGAGCGGCAAGCCATGGCCGAGACGGCAGGTTTGCGGGAGGTTGTCTCGGTCCAGGCCGATTTCGATGTCGTGCCGAAAAGCGGCGACCGGATCCAGGTCACGGGGCACGTCCGCGCACGGATCGGCCAGACCTGTGTGGTCACGCTTGACCCCATGGAGAGCGAGATCGACGAGGAGGTGGACCTGATATTTGCCCCCGAGGCCGAGGTCCGCCGCCTGGCCGACCTGATGGAGGAGGGCAAGGACGATCAGGAGCAGGTCGCCGACCCGCCGGAGGCGATCGTCAATGGGATCATCGACCTCGGCCGGCTCGCCACCGACGCTCTGTTCCTGGCGGTCGATCCCTATCCGCGGAAGCCGGGGGTGGTGTTTGAGCCCGAGGTCATCGCCCCCGATCCGGAGGACCATCCCTTTGCGGTCTTGAAGGCACTCCAGGAGAGGAAGAAGGACAAATAGGTGCTGTCTTCCCCGGAGGACCGCTTTGCTACGGGGCGTGAGGTGTTTGCGATGATGGTTTGAAGGGTCAAATTATCTATTTGATTTTCATGTATTTCTTGTGAATTAGTCCGTCCGCAGCCCGATGTTCCCGAATGCAAAAGGCTGGGGGCAAGAGGTTGTTTCGGGGTAGCAAAACGCTATTGTCGCGCCCCGGTCCGGGTGCGGAGTGGCGCTTGACCGACCGCCATGTTCGTGGCGAACCCATTTGCGGCCCCGCTCGTTCAAGACCGCACCAGACCAGGTTTCCAGGACTTTTATGCCAAGCAAGGTTCGCATCGCGCTTGACGCCATGGGGGGCGACGCCGGCGCCGCCGTGGTCATTCCAGGCGCCGCCATCTCGCTCCAGAGGCATCGCGAGATCGAATTCCTGCTGATCGGGGACCGCGCCAAGATTGAGCCCGAACTCGACCGCCACCCCGCGCTGAAGGCCGCGTCGAAGATCATCCATACCGATGTCGCGGTCAGCGGCGAGGAAAAGCCGAGCCAGGCGCTGCGACGCGGCCGCAGGACCTCCTCCATGTGGCTTGCCATCGATGCGGTGAAAAAGGGCGAGGCGGATGTTGCGGTGTCCGCCGGGAATACCGGCGCGCTGATGGCGATGTCGCGCTTCCACCTGCGCACGCTGCCGGGCATCGACCGTCCCGCGATCGCTGGCATGTGGCCGACCAGGCGCGGCGATTCCGTCGTTCTCGACCTCGGCGCCAGCATCGGCGGCGATACGCACCATCTGGTGTCGCTCGCCATCATGGGCGCAGCGATGGCCAGCGTGTTGTTCAACAAGACGCGTCCCACAGTCGGCCTGCTCAATATCGGGGTCGAGGAGATCAAGGGGCACGAGGAGATTCGCGAGGCCGGCGAAATCCTGCGCGCCAGGAACCTGCCCGAGCTCGACTATGTCGGCTTCGTCGAGGGCGACGGCATCGGCAAGGGGGTCGCGGACGTCATCGTGACCGAAGGCTACGCCGGCAACATCGCTTTGAAGGCCGCGGAGGGAACCGCGCGGCAGATGGCGGAATTGCTCCGCAACGAGATGAAGCGGGGCTGGCTGTCAAAGCTCGGCTATCTCTTTGCGCGCAACGCCTTCCAGGCCCTGCGCAACAAGATGGATCCGAACAAATCCAACGGCGGCGTGTTGCTGGGGTTGAACGGGATCGTGGTCAAGAGCCATGGCGGAATCAGCTCCGAAGGCTTTGCCTATGCGATCGATGTTGGCTATGAGATGGTCAAATTCGATCTCCTCAACAAGATCAATCAGATGCTCAACCGCGAAGGTGGTGCACTCAATTCCGTGCAGGCCGCGCAGGAGGCTGTTTCGTGACTCAAATTCGTTCGGTCGTGCTGGGCTGCGGCTCTTATTTGCCGGAGCAGGTGGTGACCAACGCCCAATTGGCGGCGCGCATTGACACGTCCGACGAGTGGATCGTGCAGCGCACCGGCATTCGCGAGCGGCATATCGCAGCCGAGGGCGAGTTCACCTCGCATCTGGCGCTCAAGGCGGCGCAGGCTGCGCTCGCCGATGCCGGCGTGGACGCGCAGTCGATCGACCTGATCGTGCTCGCGACCTCGACGCCCGACAACACCTTCCCCGCAAGCGCGGTCGCCGTGCAGCACGGGCTCGGCATCACCCATGGCGCGGCCTTCGACCTTCAGGCGGTGTGCTCGGGCTTCGTGTTCGGGCTTGCCACCGCCGATAATTTCCTGCGCACGGGTGCCTTCAAGCGCGCGCTGGTGATCGGGGCGGAAACCTTCTCGCGCATCCTCGACTGGACCGACCGTGGCACCTGCGTGCTGTTCGGCGACGGCGCCGGCGCGGTGGTGCTGGAGGCGCAGGAGCAGCCGGGCAATGCCGCGACCGACCGCGGGATCGTGACCACGCATCTGCGCTCCGACGGCCGCCACAAGGCGAAGCTGTTCGTCGACGGCGGCCCGTCCTCGACCCAGACTGTCGGCCATCTGCGCATGGAGGGCCGCGAGGTCTTCAAGCACGCGGTCGGCATGATCACCGACGTGATCGTCGATGCCTTCGAGGCGACCGGGCTCAATGCCGACAGCATCGACTGGTTCGTGCCGCACCAGGCCAATAAGCGAATCATCGACGCGTCCGCGCACAAGCTCCATATCGCGCCGGAGAAGGTGGTGCTGACGGTGGACCTTCACGGCAACACGTCGGCGGCCTCGATCCCGCTGGCGCTGTCGGTGGCGCGCAAGGACGGCCGCATCAAGCGTGGCGACCTGGTTCTGCTCGAGGCCATGGGCGGCGGCTTCACCTGGGGCTCCGCGCTGGTGCGCTGGTAAGCCACAGTCGATAAAATTTTGCCCGAATCAGAGCGGATTATCGATGCGCCTGCATTGATGAGCGCTGTTGACCGCCGTATCGTAAGCTCATAATTTCAGACAACAATTGTTCGCCGTGATGTGGGGCAGGGCGATGACCGATCAAAGTAAAACCGTAACGCGTGTCGATCTGTGCGAAGCCGTCTACCAGAAGGTGGGGCTGTCGCGGACGGAATCGTCCGCCTTCGTGGAACTCGTGCTGAAGGAGATCACCGATTGCCTTGAGAAAGGCGAGACGGTGAAGCTGTCCTCGTTCGGCTCCTTCATGGTCCGCAAGAAGGGTCAGCGCATCGGTCGCAATCCCAAGACCGGCACCGAGGTGCCGATCTCGCCGCGCCGGGTCATGGTGTTCAAGCCGTCGGCGATCCTGAAGCAGCGCATCAACGCCCAGCACCGCACCAATGGCGACGCCAGCAAGGCGCAACCCGAGGCGTAATCCGCCTCCGGATAAGGATTTGGCATTTGGACAAGGCGCCGGATGCGTTCCGAACCATCAGCGAAGTAGCGCAGGAACTCGACATTCCGCAGCACGTGCTGCGGTTCTGGGAGACGCGTTTCTCCCAGATCAAGCCGATGAAGCGCAGCGGCGGCCGCCGCTATTACCGCCCCGACGACGTCGACCTGCTCAAGGGCATCCGCCGTCTGCTCTACGGGGAGGGCTACACCATCCGCGGGGTGCAGCGGATCCTCAAGGAACACGGCGTCAAATCGGTGCAGGGCCTCGCCGACGGTGCGGCCGCGGTCTCGTTCGGCGCCATCGAGGACGCCGTCGGCGCCAGCCTGATGGAGCCCGAGGAGGAGACCGGCGTCCGCGGCGCCCGCGACAGCGACGATGACGACTACCAGGGCGAGGAGGAGGAGGGCATCGACTTCCGCTTCTCCGAGACCGACGACGAGGAAATCCTCACCACCTTCCGCAAGGGCGGCACCCCCGCCGCGGCCGCCGGCCCCAGCGCCATCGACCGGGAGCGCCTAGGACGGGTGCTCGCCGAGCTCATCGCCTGCCGCGAAATGCTGGATCAGGCGCTGAAGGACGCCTGACGCCGGATCTCCTCGGCTTTGGGGCAGTTCCAGTGCCTTTCGATGGCGACACCAAAATGGTGTCACCTCGCCTTGCGCAAACCGGCGATCCTAGCTAATGGAACGACGTTCGGAGCGTGGCGCAGCCCGGTTAGCGCACTAGTCTGGGAGACTAGGGGTCGGAGGTTCAAATCCTCTCGCTCCGACCATTTTTTTCAAAGCATCTATCGGGTGGATTGAGGGGCGGCGCGGAGCCAGCTGCCGCCGGTGACGCATGCGCCACGATCGGCAGCGGGGGCTGCTGCGGTGGCTGGTCAACCAAAATGCCGAAAACAACCCCATGCACAGTAGCGAAGTCATTGGCGGGGTGATGTTTTTCCGAAGCGGTTTGACGTGTCGGGCAAAACAGGGGTAGGATGTCTTCGTGGCGGCCTGTGGAGCTGGTAGAGCGGCTAGCTCAAATTCCCACCACTGTCCGCTTCGTCCGCACCATCCTCTCCGCGAGCATCTCGATCGGGTTCAGCACCGTGTTGTGCGCGACCGCCTCGATTGCGCTGACGCACATGGAGGCTGCGAGTCTCGGATCGAGCTTGCGCATCTCCTTGCGGCGGCTTCCGATATTGGTGCGCCCCACCTCACCTCAAGATTGGCGTGCCTCCACAGCATCTATCTGTTGAAAGATTCTACAGTAGAGCTTAGAGTTCTCGCTTAAGTTGTGGAATTTATTTTTATCTTTCGACGTTAGGATGTTGATGCGTATCTCGAATCTCAAATTGCTCTCGATCGTTTTTGATGCGCAGGAAGCGCGAAGCGACCGTCAGCGAAGGGCGGCGCATTATCGACTGCGAAAATCCAAAAGGCTCGCTGTTCAACGTTAGCCCGCGGCACGTTATGGATGTAAGCGATACTTGCCGGGCAAATCCGCCCACTGGGACGTGCTCAGAGAAGCACTTTTAGGCGTCCGCTTACTCGATTGATTTTAACTCGCACGCTCGTGGTTCGATGCATGACGAAAGATGCTGCCGTTACAAGAAAGTGGAGCAAGGCCCCCACGGTCCAACAAGCGCGTGGCACAATCGGCGAGGCTGAAGCGCCGGTCCCTGGCTTTCCGATCAAGTATATCTGGCATACCGGACCCTGGTACGACATCTTCGATCTACAGATACAGAAGCTTCGACGGGACATCCTTCGGGCAAAGGCCGAAGACAAGCTTGTTGTCTATCTGAGCTGCCCCATCAGTTCGCGTGGCGGCGGTTATTCGACCACAAACGTTGACGTCGCGCGGCACGTCGAGCGTGTGTTGCTGGAGAGGTGGGGCGAGGGGTTCTGGATACTCAATCCGGCGCAGTACCAGCTTGAGTCGAAGGCCGGCACCGGTTTGATGAACGAGCATGCTGATACGCTCGGAATCGATCTCAATCAGCTCATCAGCACCGCCGGCAGGCCGTTCGGCGGAGATTATATGCGTATGTGGACGACGGTGCTGGTCGAGAACGATACCAAGATCGGTCACCGCGATGTCGACAAGACCCTGGTCAATACGGGCCAGCATTTCGACGCCTTCTATTTCATTGGGCCGCGCGACGTACAATCGTTCTTCCTCAAGGAAGGCGAGACCCTGACAGATGGCATTCAGGCCTACTTCGCGCGCAAGTTCGCTTTCGATCCGGACTTCCGGGAGGAATACAGTGACCCGAATCCGTCTTGGGAGCGTTTGGGACCGCGGACCTCTGTCAACGACGCGCAATACCAATTACGCGACGGCTGGAGCACCAAGCGTCTCGATTTCTTCCGATTTTACAGCCTGAAAGCGGGTGTGAACTTCAGCCTCGGCTCGCACGATGAATGGCTGATCTTTCGCGCGCTCAACGCGGCGCGGCGCGACAGGACCAAGCATCCCGAAAAATTCATGATCGACGGCGATGTCGGGGACCAAATTGCGGGCTTCTTCGATGGCGGCCAGATCGATCCGGCTTCGACCGAAATGTCGGTCGCACGTGGCTACTCTCGTTAAACTTCGCCGGCCCGTGCCGGAGGCCAGTTTGATCAATCCGCGGTCGCGGCTCGCGGCCAATGAAAGATGTGGGAGGGGGCTCATGGATCATCTAGGACAATACGAATTCAGTGCGCTTTCGATAAAGGATCTGATCGAGGCAAGAGACCTTTATCATTTCCATCTCATGAGCAAGGACAACGTCGTCGGCACGGCTGTCGGCTCCTACCTTATCAGGGACACCGATCCGAAGGATGGCTCACCACCGCCCGACGAAAGCAAGGTGGTGCCCCGAACTCTCTTTCAATCGCACGTCCGCTCCTATTCATGGCCCTGCGTTCTGGTCTTCGTTCGCGAATGGTTTAGCGAGAGCGACTTTGGACCAAAAGGGAAAGCCAAGCCCTGGCAGGTCGTGCCTAAGACTTTGTTCTTGCCGGATGGACGTGCCGTACCAGTTTGCACCGTACTGGCGCAGCCTGTGGCCGCATCGCAAAAGGAGGGTCGGGTGGCGGTGCCGCGGCCAACCGAGACGTTCGGCGGAGGCTTGGCGTTGCATGTGGAGGTGCAGGGTGAGGAGCGCTTCGGAACGGCCGGGTGTCTCGTCACTGACGGACACCTGACCTATGCACTGACGGCGCGACATGTCTGCGGCGCGCCCGGAACCGAGCTTTCCGCGGAACTGCGTCAAGGCCAACAGCCGATCGGAGTTAGCGCTGAAAATCAACTGACACGACAGTTGTTCTCGGAAGTGTACCCGGCTTTTCCAATGCGCCAGACCTGGCTAGGGATCGACGCGGGGCTGGTTAAGCTCGAACGCCTTGGGGATTGGACCCCCAACATCTACGGTCTGCCTCCGATTCGGCCGATGCTCGACTTGTATGAGCAGAACCTGTCGTTGAAGATCATCGACAGCGACGTCGTGGCCATCGGCGCCGCCTCGGGGCTGGTGCGTGGCAAAGTCAAGGCGTTGTTCTATCGCTACCGCTCGACCGGCGGCTTCGATTATGTGAGCGATTTCCTGATCAGCCCGGAGGCCGGCGAATTGGGCCCCCGCCATGGCGATAGCGGAATGCTTTGGCAGATCGCAGACCGGCCCGAGGACGAGAAAGACATGCGGCCACCTGAGGCGCGTCCGTTGCGTCCGCTCGCCATCGAATGGGGTGCGCAGGTGTTCGCCAATGGAAACGTCAGATCCAGTTTTTCGGTGGCCTCCGCTCTGAGCACGGTGTGTCGCCTGATGGGCGTCGACCTCGTTGTCCCCGGAGACGACAGTGTTTCCGGTACATGGGGCGCCTTTGGACACTACAGCATCGGCCGGCTCGCCGTAGGTCTGGTCAAAGACGCCAAGCTCAAGCGACTGCTCGAAGCGAACATCGACGCGATCAGCGTTGGTCTCAAGGCGCTTGGCGACAAGGACGCGATCAAGGAGGGCACACTGATCGAATCAGGTTTCGTGCCGCTCGCTGACGTGGCCGATATCGTTTGGAAGAAGTTTCCCGAAGGTCACACCACACAGGCCGGCAAGGAGAACGGGGTCAAGGGCGGACGAGACGTCGCGCAAGCAGGGTTTCGCTCGACCGGCCCGGAGCATCCGCAGCATCATTGCGACGCGGACGGAGCGTTCGCCAACTACAGGACGCTGCGCGAGGCTTGCCTAAAGAATTCTGCATTGCTGTCCACGTCGGCGTGGATTGCCTATTACGAGGGTCGTGGCAAGCGCTCCAAACCCGACTACAAGAGTGGGGTTCTGCCGTTCCGGGTTTGGCAGTATTTCGAAGCGATGCGCGGCTATGCCGCTACGGACCTCGATGCATTTGTTGCAGCGGCAGGCACATTGGCACATTACGTCGGCGACGCGTCGCAGCCGCTACATTGCACGAGTATGCATGACGGTGATGAAGACCGCCTTGTTGACGGACGCATTAGCAAAGCACGTAGCCGTGGCAAGAACACCCCTGTCACATCCTATTGGGGCGAAGGGGTGCACAGTTCATACGAGACCCAGATGATCGGTTACGCCGCCGCAAAAGGCGAACTCTTGCCGGAGATTACCAAGAATTTTGGCGACGATCACGGGCTGGCGCTTGTCACAAGTGGCAAGGATGCGGCCATGGCACTAGTCCAGCTCATGGAGGACGTGGCCGATACCCTGCCGCCGGTCGAGCTCATCAGGATATTTGAGCAAAAGGGTGGTTTCGAGAACGGCACGAATGCGTTTAAGGCCGAATTTTGGAAAGCCACGCGAGACAAGACCGGCAAGGTGATGGCGTTAGGAGCCCGGTATCTGGCAATGATCTGGGATGCGGCCTGGGTGGCAGGCAACGGCCAATCTAACAGGGCATCCGACCTGGTTGAACGAGACAAAGAAGCTATGAAGGCGCTGTACGAGGATACGGATTTTGTACCCTCGTTGACAATTGACCAGATCGGCACCGCGCTTAATGCAGTAGGGAGTTTTTCTGCCAACCAAAAGCCCAATATGATCAAAAACGCAGCAAAAAAAGCTCCGAAGAAATCGGCCAAGAAGACCGCGAAGAAGACGCGCGCCTCGCGACCACGCGGGACCGATGATTGACTTTCTTGTACGAGCGCTGTTGAGGCGGAACTTCATATGCGCAGGGGCAGCGTCGGAGTGCCGCGCCCGATGTCGTGCGCGACGTTTGGTCAACCGTGCCGCCAGCACGCATGTTTGCGTTCGCCTCGAGATCAATCTCCTTCGCCGGATCAATAGTCGCTCAAATACCCCACCACCATCCTAGTCGTCTCGTCCACCAGCGTCCGCACCATCTTCTCCGAGAGCATCTCGGCCTGGTTCAGCACCGTGTTGTGCGCGACCGCTTCGATCGCGCTGACGCAGATGAAGGTGGCCAAGCCAAGGTCGATCTTGCGGATCTCCTTGCGGCGGCTTTCGAGATAGGCGCGCACGAGGGTGTGGACTTCGCGGTTGAAGGCTTCGACGTCCTTGAGCTGGCCGGTGCGGGGGATCTGCTCGGCGAGGACCCGATGTAGTTTCGGGTTGATGCGGTGGGCTTCGATCGTGACGGTGACGAGCTTGCGCACGGCTTTCTCGATCGGCAGGTCGGCGACTTCCGCGAGCGCGACGCGGACCAGGCCCATGATCTGCTCGTTGTGACGGTCGATCACGGCGGCAACGAGCGCCTCCTTGCTGGGAAAATATTGATAGAGCGAGCCGACGCTGACGCCGGCGATTTCAGCGATGCGGTTGGTGCTGGCTTTCTCAAAGCCTTCCTTGACGAGAATGCGAGCAGTTGCCTCGACAAGTGCGTCGACGGTAGCGCGGGAACGCTCCTGCGAGGCGTTTTTCCGGGGGCTTGTGGGCGGTTTGCGGGCCACGGCCTTGTGATCTGAATGCGAGTAGGAAAAGCGAGTGAATGCTCGCATTATAGCGGCAAATGGCGGCGGGTCGGCAAGCCTCTTTGTCGCCGTGTCGAAAGAGCCAGATGGGGACGTGGCCATGAGCGTTGCAAGACTTGTGTCGGCCTTGCAGTTCTGTCCGGGCGGCTGCGTTTTCGGTACGCCGGCCCGGCGCGATCCCGCACCAAGCTTGCAAAGCCGTGCCTTCAACCTGCTGCTGCGGCAGCTTCCGTATAAGGAGCAGCTCGCTTCGGCTGAAGCGGTGCGGGCGCATGTGCAGAAGCTCGCGTTGCAGCCGGCCTCGTTTGAGCCGACGGGGCTCGGGCGCGGCGTCGAGGCGACGCTGACCAAGATGGGAGGATGGCCGGTCTATTACACGGCGCCGTCATCGGGTCATGAGGGCTGCAACTACGTCATGTTCCTGCATGGTGGCGGCTACATCAACGAGATCGTGACGGCGCATTGGCGCTTCGTTGGCCAGATGACGCGTGGGGCGCGCGTGTGCTGCGTCGTTCCGATCTATCCGCTTGCACCGCGCGCGACCGAAGGACGTCGTGCCGGCGACGGCCGAGCTGTTGCGGATGTTGCTGGAGGATGCCGGGTCCGCAAAGGTCACGGTGGTCGGCAATTCCGCCGGCGCCGGTCTCGCGCTCGCCGCATGCCAATGGCTGCGCGATCGCGGGTATCGGCAGCCGAACCGGATGGTGCTGATCTCGCCGGCGGCCGATGCATCGGTCAGCCGCCCGGAGCAGGTTGCGATCGCGGCGCGCGATCCGATCCAGGATATTCCGGGGAACCTCGAGGCGGGCCGCCTCTATGCCGGCGAGCTCGATATTGGCCATCGCTTCGTCAGTCCGCTCAATGGCGCGTTCCGCGCGCTTGCGCCTATGACGATCTTCTCGGGCACGCGCGATCTGCTCTTTCCTGATAGCGTCGAGCTCGCGGACCGCGCGACGGCGGCTGGCGTGCCGGTCGAGCTGCATCTGCTCCGTGACCAGCCGCACAATTACGCGCTGATGCCGACGCCGGAAGGGCGGCGTGCGCGTGCGATCATCTTGCGAGCAGTGGCTCAAGGGGGAGGTGTGATCGTTGTCACAAAGAGCGCCGCCGCAATGGGGTCTGGCGCTGTCGATGCCCGCGCGGAAAGACCATGCGGCCCCCGGGGCGTTTCCTCGTTTTTAGTCTTGGTCCGTCGTCTTGGTATCAGTAGTTTTGCGGAGCGTTAGGCGTGGCCCTTGATCTCGTAGTGTCCCGGCACGCATTTGTAGCGATCGAGCCGCCAGTTAGCGTGGTAGATCGGATGTTCGCCCATCCATTTTGCCAATGGGGCCTGTGCGCCGATCGCACACTGCATCATCGACATCTCGGGCGTCATGTTGCTGTCGGTCACGATTTCCTCGATGCAACTGCCTGAGCTGGCTGCACTCAGCCGGCAGAGCACGGCAACGACGGTCACGAACATTCCAGTCACCTCATCGGTAGTTTCTGACCACGAAGAGGATGCAAGCGGAGTGCCAGAGCCTGTGACGCAAACAACACGCTGGCATGGCCGACTCGACCCGGCGTCCGGAGTCCATTTGACGTTTCGGATTGTAAAAAAATTGCCCCTAAACCGAAGCCGGACAAATACGGGGAACCGGCGGGGGTGAGTCGCAGGGATGATCGATTGTGGGGGCAGCGCCGCGCCGGTGGCGCTTCACAGGCCGCGCGCAGCCGGTAGGCTCGCAGGACCGTGGGCACCCGCCAAAAGAGCGGGAGCGCCACAAGGGATATGGAAACGCGAGGGCAGACCATGAAGGCACGACCGACCGGCGTGATCCCGCCGATGACGACGCCGTTCCGCAAGGATGGCGAGATCGACTACACGCTTGTGGCGCCTCAGGTCGACTGGATGATCGGGGCCGGCGCGCATGGCGTCGCGGCCGGCGGCTCGACCGGCGAGGGGCACACGCTCGATCACGAGGAATATCGCGACCTGATGGAGGCGACGGTCGCCGCGGTGAAGGGACGCATTCCCGTGATCGCCGGCATCATCGTCGATTCCACCCGCGATGCGATCCGCCGCGGCAAGCTGGTGCGCGACATGAATGTCGCCGCGCTCCAGGTCACGCCGGTGCACTATCTGTTCAAGCCGGACGACGAGGCGATGGTGGCGCATTTCCGCGCCATGGCGGATGAGACCGGCATGCCCATCATCATCTACAATGTGGTGCCGTGGTCGTATCTTTCGCCGGCGCTGCTGACGCGGATCATGACCGAGGTGCCGCTGGTGGTCGGCGTCAAGCAGAGCGCGGGCGATCTGAAGCTGTTCGCGGATCTCATGATGATGGCGCCTGACAAGCTGATCTACAGTGCGGTCGATGCCCTGATGTATCCGTCCTACACTTTAGGGGCCCATGGCTCGATCGCCGCGATCCTGACCGCGGCGCCGCATGCCTCCGTCGCGCTGTGGGATGCGGTGAAGGCGGGTGACCATCCGCGCGCGCTCGACCTGCACAAGAAGCTGCTGACGCTGTGGAACGCCGTGATCGCCGACAATCTGCCGGCCTGCACGCGCTATGCGCAGACGCTGCAGGGCCTGCCCAGGACTTATCCGCGCGCGCCGATGCCGGAGGCCTCAAGCGCGCAGCAGGCGACGATCCGCAAGGCACTGGACGGGCTCGGCGCGTTGAACGGGCGGCGCGTCGAGGCGGCCGAATAGTCCACGCCCCGAAATTACTGATGAGCACGGCAGCGCCGATCCGCTTTTACCTGCGGATGCGGCGCTGCTACATTTTGCGCGCGCTCCGATGCGCGGCTTAGCCATGAAGAAACATACCGACAAGGGGAGGGGCCGAAAGTCCCATGAAGGATTTTGCAGGAAAGATCGCCGTCATCACCGGCGGCGGCACGGGAATGGGACGCGAGCTCGCGCGGCAGCTCGTCGCCGAGGGCTGCAATGTCGCGATGTGCGACGTCTCGGAAGCCGCGATGGCCGAGACCAAGCGGCTGTGCGAGGTCGAGAAGCTGCCGCAGGGCCTGCGCGTCACGACCCACATCGCCGACGTTTCGATCGAGGATCATCTCAAGCGATTCCGCGACGAGCTCGCCGAGCAGCAGAAGACCGACCGGATCCATCTTCTGTTCAACAACGCCGGCATCGGTGGCGGCGGCAGCCTGTTCACCAACACGCGCGAGCAGTGGGAGCGCACCTTCAACATCTGCTGGGGCGGCGTCTATCTCGGCGTTCGCACCTTCCTGCCGATGCTGGTCGCAGCCGACGAGGCCCACATCGTCAACACCGCGAGCGTCAACGGCTTCTGGGCCTCGATCGGCATGAACCAGTCCCACACCGCCTACAGCTCGGCGAAGTTCGCCGTGAAGGGATTTACCGAAGCGCTGATCAATGATCTCCGCCTGCACGCGCCGCACGTCAAATGTTCGGTGGTGATGCCCGGCCATATCGGCACCTCGATCGTCTCCAATTCGCGCAAGGTGCAGAGCGCCGACGGCTCGGAGCGGCTCAACCCCGACGAGGTCGCGCTGACCCGCAAGCGCATGGTCGCGGCCGGCGTGCCGGATGCCGACAAGATGTCGGACGAGGACATCCAGGCGGTGTTCGCCGAGCGTGCCCGCAGCTTCCTCGAGGATGCGCCGACGACGGCGGCGCAGGCCGCCAGTATCATCCTCGATGGGGTCAAGGCGGAGCAATGGCGCATTCTCGTGGGCGAGGACGCAAAGCGCCTTGACGAGCGCGTTCGTGCTACGCCGGAGCAGGCCTACGAAAGATCCTTCTACGAAAGTTTTACGCAAGAGGTCGGCTGGCGGCTCGGTTGAAGCGGGCGCCGAGCGCGCGCGGATATAGGTATGATGCTCATCATGGCAAGAGGCGCTCGGGCAATTTCGCGTGCCATCTCTTGCCAGTTCGCTGCCGGCGTTTCCTGCCAGTGTCGACCACTCATGACCAATTGGAATGTCACGCATGCGATACGTCCCTTCGTTCAAGCGATGGTGATCTCGAACGGCTCTCATTCGGCGCACGGCAGCTTGGTCAGGGAACCAAAATAGTTTAGTCAATCATGTGTAAGGCGATGACCAGAGCGTAGCTCCCGATGATACCCGCATGCCTCTCCGACGACTGGATCCTTTGCCCGGAGCGAGAGGACATCTCCGCTGAGTTCACGCGGCTCCTGACCGCGGCCCAGGAGGGCGGCGCCACCATCGCGGAATGCCTGATGATCGCGCGGCAGCTGAAGCGGGGCGAAGACCAGTCCTGGCATCGCGAGTGGAAGAATCTGGCGCAAGCCAATCGGCTTCGTGCGGAGGCCGCGTTCGCGGAAGGTCACAGGGCGACGGCGCAGCGCAACTGGCTCCGCGCCATGAATTACTACAGTGCGGCCGCAATGCCGCTCGATCAGGCGGACGAGCGCCGCTGGGTCGCGGTCCTCGCGATGCAGGATTGCGCCCGCCGCTTTCTCGCCGCGCGCGATCCGGCCGGGGAAGTCATGACGATACCCTGGCTCGACGGCCATTCGTTGCAGGGCTATTTCCTGCCCGCGCCGTCGGGACGCGTGCGAGCTCCGACCGTGATCTGCATCGGCGAGCCCGGTCACCGCAAGGAGGAGTTTCTGTTCAAGCTCGCGCCGCATGCGCGCGAGCGCGGCTTCTCGCTGCTGGCGCTGGACCTGTTCGGTGATCAGCGCGACGATTATCTCGACGGGCTGTTGCGGCGCCGGGATCTCGAGAGTGCGATTCCGTGCGTCATGGACTATTTGGAGACGTGCAGCGACGTCGATTTCGGGCGCGTCGCGATCGTCGCCGATGGCTGGGGCTCTTCTTTCGTGGCCCGCGCCGTGCTGCAGGAGCCGCGGCTTGCCGCCGCCGTGTGCGATGGCGGCCTGTGGGACCTGCACGAACGGGCCTTCTTTGCCAGCCGATTCGCGATGAGCGACGTCAGCATCGTTCCGGTGCCGCATGCTCCGCTGATGGCCTCCAGCGCCGACTGTCCGGTGCTGATCACGCTCGGCGAGGACGGCTGGCTCAAGGCCGATCGGGCGCGTCAGATCGTCCAGACGTCCCGGCTCGGCAGCTCGGATGTCATGTTGAAGGTATTCACCGCGGCGGAAACCGGCGCGGCGCAGGCCCATGCGGACAATCCAAGCCTTGCCAATGAATACATTTTCGATTGGCTCGAATCCCGGCTCGGCGCGGCGGGCCGCATCTAAGGACGTCGCCTCAGAAGTCGAGAGTCAGGCGGACGCAGGCCTTTTCGAGACGGGTTTTCAACATCGCGAGCTTGGTGGTGAATTCCGTCAGTTCTTTCTCGTCGAACTCCTGGAAGACGAATTCCTTGATCGTCTTGTACTGCTCGGTGAGGCTGGCCAGGTGCTTCTGGGTCTTCTCGGTCAGGGACAGCCGGACCACCCTTGCGTCGGTCGGCGAGGGGCGGCGGCGCAACAGGCCCTTCTTCTCGAGCAGCTTGGACTGGGTCGTGACGAACGACGGGTCGACGTGGAGGAGTTTTGAGACGACGTTGACCGGAATGCCGTCGTCCTTGTCGAGGTCGGAGATCGCCATCAGGATCAGCCATTGCGGGCCGCTGATGCCGAGCGTTCTCGCCCAGAACTGACGCAGCTCCTCCAGATACATGTTGATCGACGATATCTCCCAGGTGAAGCGCCTGATGATATCCAGATTGCCGATGGGGCGGAGGCGCGCCCCTTCTTTCCTCGTCGCTGACACAGCGTCACTCCCGTGATCTGGTTTGTATGCGGCCGGTGTGGTGCAAGCCATAGTCCACGCAAGCCTGCTCTGACGCAAGTGCAGAGCAGGCTAATTTTGTCACTCAAACTACAAAGATGATTTGCTCACGGATCGCTTCGCCTGAGTGTTGCGTATGGGGTACAGGTTTAGTGAAACCACAAAGCTGACTAAATAAGGTATTTTGATTAGTCAACGGCGCAGGCATATTGCTTCGTGACGGTGGGGGGTTCTCGATCGTCCCGTTGCAGCTGGTTCGCTCACGTCCCTCGCGTCGAAAGCGGGTGTGTCCGAAAGCGCAAAGCGGCCGAACGGATTTGCAAGACGGGGATCTGGGGGGCCTCACGGTCCGGTCTTCGTAAAATGAGCAACTTGGAGGTTTTAATATGAAAGTGGTGAAGAGCCTTTTGCTCGGCACTGCGGCGGGTCTGATCGCCGTCGGTGGAGCTCAGGCGGCTGATCTTCCGGTCAAGGCCAAGGCGGTCGAGTATGTGAAGGTCTGCTCGCTTTACGGTGCGGGTTTCTACTACATCCCGGGCAGCGACACCTGCATCAAGCTGGGCGGTTATCTGCGTGCCGAAGTGGCGCTCAATGCCGGCGGCAACTACAGCGCCCAGTACAACAACGTCTTCGCGGCCAATAACCGCCTGACGAACTATTACTCGATGCGCGCTCGTGAAGATCTCAACATCGACACGCGCACCGCGACCGAGTACGGCGTTGTCCGCACCTATTTCGATGCGGTCTTCACCTGGACGACCGGCAACTATGTCGGCGCCGGTTCGGGAACGGGTGCCACCCAGTACAGCAGCACGCTCGGCCTCAACGCCGCAGGCACGGGTCTGATCGGGTCCAGCGGCGGCGCCGTCAACGGCACCGACGGGGGGATCTCGGGCGGCGCGCTCGGCGTCTACTACGCCTTCATCCAGTTCGCCGGCTTCACCATGGGTAAGGCGGTGTCGCAGTTCGACGCGCCCTGGATCAACTATCCCGGCAACAACTTCGACCAGCTCGTCGGCGGTAGCGGCACCACCAACGGTGTCGCCCAGTTCACCTACACCGCCGATCTGGGCCAAGGCATAACGGCGATCGTCTCGGCGCAGGACCAGACGCAGGTGTTCCAGACCGCGCTGTGGAATACGGCCGGCATGTCCACCACCGGCGTCCTCGGCGGTGCCTACGGCTCCAACGATCTCGGCGGCACCCGCGCCCCCGATCTCGTCGGTACGCTCCGCGTCGACCAGGCCTGGGGCCTGTTCCAGGCCTCGGTCGCGGCGCACGACAACCACGTCGGCTATTACGGCGCGAGCGAAGCCACGGGTCATCCTGAAGACAAGTGGGGCTGGGCCGTCCAGCTGGCTCTGTCGATCAAGAACATCCCGACCGGTGCAGGCGACGTGATCAACATCTCGGGCGTCTACACCGACGGCGCGAGCCGCTACAACTTCCAGGAGCTGGCAGCGACCAACTACTCGATGTTCGGCGGTTCGGGCGGCGCGTATCAGAGCATCGGCTTCGCCGGCGTGTCTGACGCGGTGTTCGCACCCGGCAGCGGCCTCGAGCTGACCAAGACCTACGGCTTCCGTGGTGCCTACACCCACAACTGGAGCCCGTACTGGAACTCGGCGCTCTATGGTGCGTGGGCTGCCGTCAACTACAGCGGCACGGCCAAGGGCATGATCTGCGGCAGCGCCGCGTTCGCGACCCTGACCGGTACCTGCAACCCGGACTTCAACATCGGCCAGATCGGTGTCATCACCCGCTGGACCCCGGTCAAGAACCTGACCTTCTCGGCTGACTTCACCTACAGCCACCTTGACCAGAAGTACTCGGGCGTGATCACGACGCCGGCGCTCACGAGCGTTGCCAAGCCCGCGGCGACCTATGAGCTGAAGGACCAGGACACCTATAGCCTGCTCGTTCGCGCCCAGCGCAACTGGTAAGCCTTGGTCTTCTTACCTGGGTCTTCAGACGTGGGTCTTCGGATATGACGCAGCCCCGGCGGGACACCGCCGGGGCTTTTTTTACTAAGATCGCTTTCGGAAAATCCAGCAGCCCGTGCGGGCAACGAAGACGAGCCATGCGATTCGACCGGCCCAAGTTTATTTACTTACCTGAGTTACTAAGCTATATAGCTCTCAGCCGATGACGAAAGTTGCGGCTCTGACTTGATGCTAAACCTCCAGGAACCTCCGGCAATGCCCTGCCGGAGGTTTTTCGTTTTGGGACACGGCTTTAGAACGTGGCTCTTGGACATGGCTCTAGCCGCGCATGACGCGCGCGCGGGAATTCGGCCGGTAGGCGATGCGGCTGTGGCCGGCGCAATAGGACTGGCCGTCGGGCGCGGAGTTGCCGCAGAAGCAGAAATCGTCTGCGCCAGGTGTGGATATCGGCCAGCGGCAGCGGTTCTCGGCAAGCTCCAGCAGCGAGCAGCGATTGGCGTCGTCGATCGGACCGGCGACCATCGGCGCACCGGTCTCGCCGTAGATCGTGGCGAGCATCTCGTATTGCAGGCGCGGCACGGTCCGCGGCGCGCGCGAAGGTGCCAAGCCCCTGTCCTGAACCTTGCGGTCGTCGATGGTCCGGCCGCGCGTCAGATTGAGGCGAGACAGCTTGCCGATCACGGCATTGCGGCTGACGCCGATGTCGGCGGCGATCTCGCGGCAGGAGAGGCCGGCCTCGAAGTGCTGCCTCAGCAGTTCAATGCGTTCGTCGGTCCAGGTTTGTGAAGAAGTCGGTGAGAGAACAGGCATTGGTGCGGTCCCAGGTTGCAGATGTCGGCCATCCGCTTCTCGAGATCCGTCCGCCTCACGTTCGGCGCGCGCTCACGTCCTGCCATTGTCGCGAATCGACAAAAGCCCGTCCTTGATGGCGAGACGGATGCCTTCCTCGATCAAGGTACGTGCGACGCCGGGAACGCTGGTGCCGTGGGTGCCCTGTCTCACCAGCTTCTCCAGATAGGTGATGGTCGAGAGCGCCAAGGTTACGGGAATGCGGTCAGTCTCGGCTTTTTCGGTGGCCATGCCTAAACGCTAGCCTCTTACGCAGGTACATAAAAGTGACGATTAAGAGTCTATTTAGGTTTGAAGGCAGAAGTCAATTGCAGGCTGCGGCGCTCGCTCAGCCCGTTGGAATCGCGAAGGAAATTAGGCATGACGAGGCACGCCGCGCGAACAGGCCGGCGGCTGCGTGGCCTCGACAGGTCAGGAGTGGGCGGGTCGGCTCAGCCGTGCACGATCGCCTTGTCGATCATGCAATGGATGCCCTTGGAGCCGTTGACGGTCTGGGTTACCCGCAGATCGGCCGCCAGGCTGCACAGCGTATAGGCGTCCTCGCGCGACAAATTGCGCCTCTCGCCGAGCAGCACGATCATGTCGCGCAGCGCCCGCACCACGCATTGGTCGAGGTCGGGGTCCATCGCCATGGTCATGTAATGCGTCGCCGTCTCGCCGCGGGGATAATCGAGCCTGAGGTCCTTGCGCAGCGTTAGGCGAAAGCGGCCCTGGAGTGCGGTCTCGATCGCGGTGACGCACACCTCGCCGTCGCCCTGCACGCCATGGCCGTCGCCGCAGGAGAACAGCGCGCCCGGGACGAACACGGGCAGGTACAGCGTCGCGCCGGCGCCAAGCTCCTTGTTGTCGAGATTGCCGCCCATGGCGCGCGGGACCAGCGAGGAGATGCGGCCCCAGGCGGGAGGAGGCGAAACGCCCATCACGCCGAAGAACGGCTTGAGCGGCAGGTCCAGCCCCCACGGCATGCGGGCAACCATCCGCGACCGGTCGAGCGGGATGTTCAGGATACGCGTCTCGTGAAAGTCGTCGGGCAGGGTGCCGGACAGGGGCTTGATCATGTTCCAGCCCCAATCCTGCCGGAGCTGGACGTCGAGGATCTCGACCGCGAGCACGTCGCCGGGTTCGGCGCCCTCGAGCGCTATCGGGCCAGTGAGGATATGGCCGGGCAGCATGCGCTCGTTCTTGGCATGAACCTCGAACATCTCGGGCGGAATGTGAAATGTGTCGCGGTCGGGCAGCATGTCCGGACCGCCGCTGATGGTATCGACCGTGACCTCGTCGCCACTCGCGACGGTAAGGACGGGTTTGAGCGCGGCTTCGAAGAAGCCCCAATGGCAGGTCTCGGGGCTGGAATGCAGGTGGTGATGGGTCATGTGGCGTCCGTCCGTTTCACAGGCCCGGGCTTGACCAGGCAATCGATCCTCTTCCAAGAAGCTTTCTGAAGATCGACGGGCGGGTCAAGCCCGCGCGCAACAGGCACGACCATTCCAGCGAGGCTCCCCTGCTTTTTGTCCTGTCAAAGACCCTCGGCACCGCGGTGCTGCCGATCAACTTCATGATCGAGCTCGGAATCGTCTCGGTCGTCCTGATGGCGACGCGCTTTGCCGCATTCGGCCGCAAGCTCGCCGCGGCCACGCTGATCCTGCTGGCGCTCGCCGCGTTCTCGCCGCTCGGCAACCTTTTGCTCTATCCGCTGGAGTCGCGTTTTGCGCCGTGGGATCCGTCGCGGGGTGCGCCCGACGGCATCATCGTGCTCGGCGGCTCCGTCGACACCGATCTGTCGGCGGCGCACCGCACGCCGGTCGTCGCGCACGCGGCCGATCGCCTGTTTGCGCCGGCTGAGCTCGCGCGCCGCTATCCGAGCACGCGTATTGTTTTCACCGGGGGCACCGCGAACCTGGTTTCGACGGACTCGCGGGAGGCCGACTACTCCGCGCCGATCCTGGAGAATCTGGGTATCGCGAAGCAGCGCCTGATCCTCGAGCGGGACTCTCGCAACACCTACGAGAATGCCATCTTCACCAAACAATTGGTGGCGCCCAAACCGGGCGAACGCTGGCTCCTGGTCACCTCGGCCTTTCACATGCCGCGTTCGATGGGGATCTTTCGCAAGGCGGGATTTGACGTCGAAGCCTATCCCGTGGACTGGCGAATGGGCGGGCGTGACGATCTTCTCTCTTTCACCAATGTCGCCACGGACGGGCTCCGCCGAACCGAGGTCGCCGTGCGCGAATGGATCGGGCTCGTCGCCTACCGCCTGATGGGCCGGACCGGCGAGTTGCTCCCGGGGCCGGCGAGGGACTAGAACCGTTCAAGAAACAAGAACAGCGCCGGCGCGCGACTGCCGGCCGGGAGGACGCCATGCAACAGCAGAGTGCAGACCGCATCGATCTTGCCGGCCTCGTCGCCGATCTCAACGGCCTGCTGCGGCTGAAGACCACGGTGATCGGCATGAAGCTGTTCGCGCGGACCGCCGACATGGAGGCAATCCCGAAAATCCGGCGGCCGACCGCGGTCCACACCACCGACCAGATCGTCAGCATGGCGGCGCGTCTGGGCTGGACCGTGGGCATCACCGCCGACGATCTCGTCGGCGCGCAATGCCGCGCGGTGATCGGCCTCGCACCGCAGGACGAGAAATGGCTCGCCGGAGAAAACTATGTCGGGGTCTGGCACGGCACGGCGGAGGACGCACGCAAGCGCCAGGAGGCGCTGGACGTGGTTCCGTTCGGGCAATATCAGGCGCTCGCGGTCAGTCCGCTGGCGAGCGGCCGGCTCGATCCGCCGGACATTTGTCTCGTCTATGCGACGCCGGGGCAGATGATCATCCTGATCAACGGGCTGCAATATACCGGCTACAAGAAGTTCGAATGGGGCGTGGTCGGCGAGACCGCTTGCGCCGATTCCTGGGGCAGGGCGCTCAAGAGCGGTGAGCCCAGCCTGTCCTTGCCATGCTATGCCGAACGGCGCTATGGCGGCGTGCCGGACGAGGAGATGCTGATGGCCCTGAAGCCGGAACATCTCGCCAAGGCGGTTGTGGGCATGAAGGCGCTGGCCAAGAACGGCCTGCGTTATCCGATCCCGCCCTATGGTATTCAAAGCGATGTCCGTGCCGGCATGGGCGTGAGCTACGCGAAGAAGTGAAGTAAAGGCGGACCATGAGCTCTGCGAAATTCGACATCGTCGTCTATGGCGCGACCGGTTTTACCGGCCAGCTCGTCGCCGAATACCTGACCCAGCACTACAAGAGCGACCACGCGCTGAAATGGGCGATGGCAGGCCGCAGCCTCGGCAAGCTGAAATCGGTGCGCGATGCGATCGGCGCGCCCGGGAATACGGAGCTGATTGTCGCGGATGCGTCGGATGCGGCTTCGCTGAAGGCGATGGCGGAGCAGACGATGTCGGTGATCACCACCGTCGGACCGTACCAGCTCTACGGCGAGGAGTTGCTCGCAGCCTGCGTGGCCACGGGCACGGATTATTTCGATCTCTGCGGCGAGCCGATCTGGATGCGCCAGATGATCGACAAGTACGAGGCGGCTGCAAAAGAGAGCGGCGCGCGGATCGTGTTTTCCTGCGGCTACGATTCCGTGCCGTTCGAGCTCGGTACGTTCTTCGTCCAGGAAGAGGCCAAACGTGTCTTCGGCGCGCCGGCCCCGCGCGTGAAGGGCCGCGTGCGCGACATGCGCGGCACGCTCTCGGGCGGCACCGCCGCGAGCGCGAAGGCGACCTTCGATGCCGTGGCGAAGGATCTCAGCCTTGTCGCCATTCTCAACGATCATTTTGCGCTGACGCCCGGCTTCAGCGGCCCGAAGCAGCCGAAAGGCAACAGGGCAGCTTTCGAGGAGGATCTGCAATCCTGGGCGGCGCCGTTCATGATGGCGCTGATCAACACGCGCAACGTTCACCGCTCCAACATGCTGATGGGATTCCCCTACGGCCAGGACTTCGTTTACGACGAGATGGTGCTGACCGGTCCCGGCGAGAAGGGCGAGGCCAACGCCAAGCTCGTGATGGCTGCCAATGCGGGCAAGACCGGCCCCGACGCTCCGAAGCCAGGGGAGGGGCCGTCGAAGGAAGAGCGCGAAAACGGTCTGTTCGATCTGCTCTATATCGCGATCGCACCCGATGGCCGCATGGTACGCGCCGGCGTCACCGGCGACCGCGATCCCGGCTACGGCTCGACCTCGAAGATGATCTCCGAATGCGCCATCTGCATGCTGCGTGACACGACCGACGTCGCAGCCGGCTTCTGGACCCCGGGCGCGGCGATGCAGCACAAGCTGATCAAGCGGCTGGTCGGGAACGCGGGGCTGACGTTCGCGGTGGAGGCCCAGACGTAGCTTCCGTAGGGTGGGCAGAGCGAAGCGTGCCCACCACGTCTGTCGCGATTGCGGGGAGATGGTGGGCACGGCGCGTTGCGCCTTTGCCCACCCTACTGCACCGTGCCACTACACCGCCCGCGCGTCGTACGCGTACATGAAATCCATGCCCTTCGCGCCCAGCGGCAGCAGCCATTTCATCATCTGATTGCGGATCCACGCGCCGGTGGCGCTGAACTCGCGCTTGCTGTTGCCGTTGCGGCGGGCCATGGCGACGATCTTTTCGGTGCGAGGGCGCCGTTCGGCCTCGAAGGCCTGGAAGGTGGCGCCGAGCTCCTGGCCTTGCTGCATCAACCGGGCAAGGCGCATCGCATCCTCCAGCGCGAGCGAGGCGCCCTGGCCGGCATGGGGGCTGGTCGCATGGGCGGCATCGCCGATCAGCAGCGAGCGCTTGCGCGACCAGGTCGGCAGGGTGGCGACGTCGAGCGTGTCGGTGACCACGATGTTCTCGGCTGCCTCGATGATGCCAGGGATTGGATCGTGCCAGCCGCGGTGGAAGCCGCGCAGGTGCTGCTTCAGCGTTGCAGGGTCGAGCGCGCGAAACATCGCCGCGTCCATGCCGTGCGCCGGCTGCGTGCTCCACCACATCACGCCGTCGTCCGGATCGGGGCTGCAATAGCCGTAGCCGAAGAAGCCGCTCTGTCCGAACGTGGTCTCGATGTGCCGGCCAATCGGCCGGCCGTCGAGGACGGCGCGCGGCACGAAGCCGCCGAAGCCGATCAGTCCGGTGTCGAACGGTTGCGGCCCGTCCGGCACCACCTGCCGCCGCGCCACCGAGTGTACGCCGTCGGCGCCGATCAGGAAGTCGCCTTCGGCCGTGGTGCCGTCGGCGAAGTAGGCGATGATCGGCTGGTCGCCGCGATCCTCGATCTTGATCAGGCGCTTTTCGAAATAGAGTGAAACGCACGCGCACCAGGCCTTGTCGATCAGCATCTCGTTCAGCGTGGCGCGGCAGACATTGACCGCGGGCTGGCCGAAGCGTCGCGCCATGTCGCGATTGATCGAGCCGAGCCTCTCTCCGCCTTGCGAATAGAAGTCGAACGATTCCGCGATCGAGCCGCGGCTTATCAGCTCGTTCGAAAGGCCGATCTCGTCCATGATCTGCATGCCGTTCGGCGCGATCTGAAGGCCGCCGCCGATGCCTTTCGAATAAGGCCAGGCCTCGTAAATCGCGGACTCGATGCCGGCACGGCGCAGCAGGACCGCCGCGACGGGCCCGGCGATACCGGCGCCGATGATCAGGGCCTTGCGGGGACGATAGGACATGGCTTGCTCCCGACGTTTCCGTGGTGCTAGGAGAATTACGGTCGCTAAATATCTTAGTGACTAAGATATATATCGACTAAGAGATGAGGTGGGCCTTGTCAAGGACGAAGGCGCGCGTTGCGCTGCTGCAGGAGCTCGAGGAGGCGATGCGCAGGTCGTCCGCGCAGGGCGTGCTCTATGGCCAGACCGTTGCGAACGTTGCCGGAATTGCCAATTCCGACCTCGAATGCATGGACATCCTCTATCTCGAGGGACGTGTCACCGCCGGCCGGCTCGCCGTGGTCACGGGCCTGACGACGGGCGCCATCACCGGCGTGGTCGACCGGCTCGAAAAGGCCGGCCTGGTGCGCCGCGAGCGGGATGAAAACGACCGGCGCAAGGTTTTCATTGCCGTCGTACCGGAAGCAGCCATGAAGATCGGCCAGTTCTACGTTCCGATGCAACGGGCAATGGAGAAGGTGTTCAACACCTATTCCGACCAGGAACTACGCCTGCTGCTGCGTTTCGCGACCGAGGGCTACAAGGGTGTGCTCGCGGCAACCGCGGCGCTGAAGGGCCTGCTCGATACGCCGCCGGAAAAGCGTCCCACTCTCAAGCTGAAGAAGCTTCGTCGCGAGCCCTAGCCTTGTAGATCTGCGCAGCCGCGATCATGCCCCACATCGCGCCCAGCATCATCCAGAAATGCCGCCAGTGGTCGGTGTCGATCACGAAGCTTTCGCCGACGGTGCCGACGAAGGCGGAGAACACCGCGAGATAAGCGCGCTGCCAGGGCACAGGCACGAAGATGTGCCTGACACCCACGATGACGGTCGTGAAGACCAGCGCGGGATAGCAGATGCCGGACAGCCAGCCGCCGGACATGAAGGCGTTGAGATAGGAGTTGTGGGTGTCTTCGGGGAAGAAGCGGTGGAATTGCAGAGGGCCGATGCCGAACGGCAGGTCGAGCGCCATCTCCGCTCCCAGGATGTGCCGGCCGAACCGGCCGAACCTGCCTTCGTCATAGCTCTGGTCGAAGCTCGCGCGCTGCTTGAACATCTCGGCGGTGGAATCGAACGACAGCAGCACCGCGATCAGCGCGAGGCCCAGCACCGCGGCCAGGATCGCCATGACGATGATGCGCGAGCGCTGCGCGTTGGTGCGGCTGGTCAGCACCATCAGCGCGAGCATGAAGGCGGATGTCAGCACCAGCCCGCCCCAGGCGGCGCGGGAGAACGCGAGCAGGATCGCCAGCGACATGATGCCGAAGGCGATGACGTTGCGGAACGCCTTGCCGGCCTTGTCGGAGACGACGCTCTGCAACGAGAACAGCGCCGGCAGGATCAGGAAGGCGCCGAGAACGTTCGGATCCTTGAAGGTGCCGCGCGCGCGTCCGTACAGGGTGAGGAGGTCGTCGCCGCCGGGCACCAAATGGAAGTAGCCGGCGACCGCCAGGAGCGAGGCGCCCATCGCGCCGACCACGAGCCCGCGGCGGAGCATGTCGAGCCGGGCCGCGGTGTCCTCCGACGTGACCATGGCGAAGAACACGACCGTCACCGCCATGTACCAGGAGGTCGCAATCCAGCTGACCACCTCGGACTGCTCGAACAGCGGAATCGCACTGATCATGTAGCCGATATTGAGCAGGACCAGCATCAGCAGCAGCGGCATCAAAGCGAGCCGCAGACGCAGGCCGGTGGCGAAGAAGGTGACGGTGGCCAGCAGCGTCACGATCTCGTAGGGGCTCGGCTCGATGAAGACGATCGCGCCGGAGGCGCCGACCAGCCATACCAGCGCGCGCTGGAGCGCCAGCACGCCGGGCGCAGCCCGAACCGCTGCATTCATCTCCCCGGCTGTTGCCGCATACGCCATCACACGCTCATACGTTTACGCAACTGATACGCCGACAAACACCGCTGTCATCGCCCGGCTTGACCGGGCGATCCAGTATTCCGCGGCAGCGCGGCTGAATCTCAGCGCCGCGGCGTACTGGATACCCCGCCCCAGTGCGCAACTACGCACAAGGCGGGGCATGACCACAAAACTCAATACGCGTTCTCGTTCTTGGTCAGCAGCGAGATCGGCGTCTTCAGCAGAATGACGAGATCGAACAGCACCGACCAGTTCTCGATGTAATAGAGGTCGAACTCGACGCGTTTCTGGATCTTCTCTTCATTGTCGATCTCGCCGCGCCAGCCGTTGATCTGGGCCCAGCCGGTGATGCCGGGCTTGACCCGGTGGCGGGCGAAATAGCCGTCGACGGCTTCGTCGAACAGGCGGCTCTGCAGCTTGCCCTGCACCGCATGTGGACGCGGGCCTACCAGAGAGAGATCGCCGGAAAAGACCACGTTGAAGAGCTGCGGCAGCTCGTCGAGGCTGGTCTTGCGGATGAAGCGGCCGACGCGGGTGACGCGCGAGTCGTTCTTGGTCACGACCTTCGAGGCGGTCGGATCAGCCTGATGATGGTACATCGAGCGGAACTTGTAGACGTCGATGCGCTCGTTGTTGAAGCCGAAGCGCTTTTGGCGGAACAGCACGGGGCCGGGGCTGTCGAGCTTCACGGCCAGCGCCACCAATCCCATCACCGGTAAGGCCACGAGCAGCGCGAGGGCGCCGACGACGCGGTCGAACAGCCATTTCATCACCAGGTCCCAGTCGGTGATCGGCGCCTCGAACACGTCCAGCGTCGGCACCTCGCCGATATAGGAATAGGAGCGGGGGCGGAAGCGCAGCTTGTTGGTGTGTGCGGAGAGGCGGATATCCACCGGCAGCACCCAGAGCTTCTTCAGCATCTCCAGGATACGCGTCTCGGCGGAGATCGGCAGCGCGAACAGCACGAGATCGACGCGGGTGCGGCGGGCGAACTCGACGATGTCGTCGACCTTGCCGAGCTTGCGCGCGCCGGCACAGGTGTCGAGCGCGCGGCTGTCGTTGCGGTCGTCGAACACGCCGAGCACGTGGATGTCGGAATCCTCCTGCTCCTTCAGTGCCTCGACCAATTGCTCGCCGTTGCGGTCGGAGCCGACGATGATGGTGCGGCGGTCGAGCCGGCCCTCGCGCCCCCAGGCGCGCACCAGCGAGCGCAGCACCAGACGCTCGCAGAGGAGCGCGGCGAGCCCGAGGACGTAGAAGGCCGCAAGCCACAGCCGCGATATTTCGCTGCCGAACTTGGCGAAGAAGGAGATGCCGATGAACAGCAGGAAGACGAACGACCAGGACGAGATCATCCGCGTCATCTGCCGGAGCTGACCGCGGAACAGCTGCACCTGATAGATGTCGGCGGCCTGGAAGCAGACCACGGCGGAAACCGCGACGGCGATGATCTGCGCGGGATAGATCCAGCTGAAGGAGCCGGCGTGCGGCATGACATAGCCGAGATAGAGGACGATGCCGACGAGGCTCAGCAGCGCGAAATCGGCGAGGCGTACGAAGCCGGTGATCACGATCGGCGAATAGGCGCGGGCGACCTTCTGGTTGACGACGTCGAGCGCGGCGGGCGAGAGCCGCTGGCGGCGCTCCACAAAGGGCCGGTCAGCCGGCTTCGCCGCAGCGCTGGTCGCGGCATCGAGCATCGAGCGTGCGTTGAGCGGTTCCACGGGCGTCCACGTCCATTCCAAAAACCCGCGGGGCGCATCCTTGCGCCCCGGGCGAGCATCCCCTGGGTCTCGGATTATCGGACAAATCGGAAGATTCTCTAAAGCGGCCTTAAGGATGGTTAATGATTGGCAAATGCGTCGCGATAGCCCGCGAGCACGCCGTCGACCATCGCCTGCTGGGAGAAATGCGCGGAGATGCGCTCGCGAAGGGACGAGGCGCGCTGCGCTGTTCCCAGCGGATTGTCCAGCGCGGCCGCAATTGCCTCCGCCATGGCTTCCGCGTTGCTCGGCGCAAACAGCGCCGGGTTCTCCGCACCGAAAATCTCGGGAATGCCGCCGATCTTGGACGCAATCATCGGAATGCCGGCGGCACCGGCCTCGATCACGACATAGGGCATGGAATCGCCACGCGAGGGAACGACGAGCAGCCGCCCCTTGGAGAAACCGTAGCGTGCCTTGACGTGACCGATGAAGCGGATGGCACCGGAGAGGCCGAGCCTTTCGACCTGCGCTTTCAGCGCCGCGGTCTCCTCGCCGTCGCCGCCGAGCGTCAGTGTGACCTTCCTGCCGCCCTCGTGCAGGCGCGCCACCGCTTCGACCAGCAGATCGGCGCCCTTGATGTGCCTGAACTCACCGACATAAGCGAGGTCGGTGGCGTCGTCGGCGATGACGACAGGTTCGAATTCCTCCGGCGTCACGCCGTTGAAGACGCAATGCACCACGCCCTTCGGCTTGCCGACGATGCGCTGATAGGTGTCGCGGGCAAACGCGCTCTCGAACAGGAACAGGTCGGTCGCGTCCATCAGCGTACGTTCGAGCCGCGCGTAAAACTCGCCCTTGAAGGTGTTGAGGGGATAATGCAACGAGCCGCCATGCGGGGTGTAGATGCGGATGGTATCGTCGGATCGCCGCCGCATGCGGATGAAAGCGCCGGCCTTGGCGCCGTGGCCATGCATGACGTCGGGCTTGAGCGTGGCGATCAGGCGCCGCAAGCGGAACCAGACCAGGACATCGTCAGGCGAGGGTTCGCGGCGGATCGCCATCCGGTGCACGCCGAGTTTCAGCCGCGGTGCGAGCTCGGCAAGGGCCTTGTCGGCGCGCTCACCGCCGGTGAGACTGTCGGCGAGGATGCCGACGTGATGGCCACGATCGACCTGGCCGTTGGCGACGTCGAGGATGTGGCGGAAGATGCCGCCGACCGGAGCGCGCACGGCGTGCAGGATGCGAAGCGGCTGGTCGGGAGAGGGGGGCATGATCAAAACCAGCGCTCGACGGCGAATGCTCGAACAATCTCACGAAATATCGAGACGGATTAAGAGCCTTCGTGGTTAACAAACGGTGACGGACGTGCACGCGCGAGTTGCCGCACGCCGCGATTAACCCAGCGGCAACCTTAATGGAGTGTAATCGCCCCGGTTGAGGTAGGTCGTGGCGTTGCGCCTGCGGGAGTGTTCGATGCGTTTAGCGTTCTGGCGTGCCGGCAAGGACAAGGCGGTGGTCGAGCGGGCTGTCGCGAAGGCCGCAGCCAAGCGGGCCGAAATCGAGCCCCGGATTGAAGCAAAGCCTGCGCCCATCGCTCCGAGGCCGGCGCCGGTCGAATCCGGTGACATCGACCTGCACGCGCTCAGTGCGGCATTGGCGCGCAAGCGTGGCTGGATCATCGTGCCGACGGTGCTGGCGCTCGTCGCATCCATCGCGATCGTCAATCTCATCACGCCACGCTACAAGTCCGAATCCCGCATCCTGATCGACGGCCGCGAGAACGTGTTTCTTCGCCCCAACAGCGACCGCGCCGAGGAGCGGCAGGCGCTCGACGCCGAAGCCGTCACCAGCCAGGTGCAGCTCGTGCTGTCGCGCGATCTCGCGCGCGAGATCATCAAGAAGAACAAGCTTGCGGAACGGCCCGAGTTCGATCCTGTGCTGCAAGGCATTTCGCCACTGAAGTCGCTTGCGGCGCTGGTCGGCATCGGCCGCGATCCGTTCTCGATGACGCCGGAAGAGCGGGTGCTGGACGCCTATTACGAGCGCCTCCAGGCCTACGCCGTCGACAAGTCGCGCGTGATCGTGATCGAATTCCAGTCTGCCGATCCCGATCTCGCCGTGCGCGTCGCCAATTCGATCGCCGACGGCTATCTCCTGCTCCAGCAGGATGCGCGTCAGGATCAGGCCCGGAACGCCAGCCAGTGGTATGCCGGCAGGATCGACGAGCTGCGACGGAATGTCTCCGAGGCCGAAGCGAAGGCCGAGGACTTCCGCTCCAAGTCGAGCCTGTTCGTCGGCACCAACAACACGACGCTGTCGAACCAGCAGATGGGCGAGGTTAACACCCAGCTCAACAATGCACGGGCACTCAAGGCCGATGCGGAGTCGAAAGCGCGCCTGATCCGCGAGATGATCCAGAGCGGCAAACCGATCGAGTCGTCGGAAATTTTGAACTCGGAATCGATGCGCACGCCTTCGCAGCAGCGCGTGGCGTTGCGGGCGCAGCTGGCCGAGCAATCGTCGACGTTGCTCGGCAACCATCCGCGCATCAAGGAATTGAAGGCGCAGCTCGCCGACCTCGACACCCAGATCCGCGACGAGGCCGCCAAGCTCGCCCGCACGCTCGAAAACGACGCGCGTGCCGCCAGCGGGCGTGTCCAGGAATTGTCGGTGAGCCTCGAGCAGCTCAAGAAGCAGGCGACAGCCACCAACGGCCAGGACGTGCAGCTCCGCGCCCTCGAGCGTGAGGCCAAGGCCCAGCGCGACCTGCTCGAAACCTATCTCGCGAAGTACCGTGAAGCCAACACCCGCGAGACCATCGACACCGCGCCGACCGATGGCCGCATCATCTCGCGCGCCATCGTCTCGAACACGCCGGCCTATCCGAAGAAGCTGCCGATCGTGCTGATCGCGACGATCGCGACACTGCTGCTCTCGTCCGGCGTCGTCGTCACCGGAGAGTTGCTGCGCCAGACTGCACCCCGTGCGGTCGCGGTGTTCGCGCCAGCGCTGATGCGGACGTCGGCTCGCCAGGAGCAAATCGTCCAACCGGTGGTCGTCGAGCCCTTCGCCGATCCGGTCGTCGATCCGGTCATGGCAGAACCTGCGCCGCTGCAGCCGGAGATGACGGCTGATGCCGATGTCTCCGAATTCGCGGAGATCGAGCATCTGGCCGACAGCCTGCGCGCCGCCGGAACCATGGCGAAGAAAGTCACGGTGCTCGGCACCGCAAGCGGCGAAGCCATCACGCTGTCGACGCTGACATTGGCCCGGCATCTCGCGCGCGATGCGCGGGTCGTCGTGGTCGATCTCGCCGCGTCCTCGCCGGCCATGGCCGCCGTGTCCGTCGATGCCTCGGCGCCCGGTCTTGCCGAATTGATGCAAGGCGAGGCATCGTTCGCGCAGATCATCACCCGGGACAAGCTCTCGCGGCTGCATCTGGTCATGGCCGGCCGTCCCGGCTTCGATCGCAGCCTGTTGCAGTCGCCCCGCGTGACGCTGGCGATCGACGCGCTGCTGCGCGCCTACAACCACGTGCTGCTCGATGCCGGCAGTGCCTCCGACCTTCCCGCTGAGCTCCTGACGGCGAATGCCCGCGCCGTCGTGGTGCCTGACGCGTCGATGGCGCCGGATGCGCGCGCGCTGATGTGCGAGCAACTCGGCGCCGTCGGCTTCAGCGAAGTGACGATGCTGAACAGGTCCGTGCAGCCGTCGGAAGCGAGAGACGCGCCGCGCGTCGTGGCGGCGTAGGCAAACGCGGATTACCCGAACGCTCGCCGCAGCCGCTGCGCCAGGTCGAACAGCATCTGGTTCTGTTTCACCAGCCGCTTGCCGTGGCTCAGCGAGGACATCGCCATCGCGGCGAGTTTTCCGCGTGACGTTAGCGGAACGAAGCTGTCGAAGATGTCCTGGTCGTCCTTGCAGAACATCCGCTTGTACTCGTCCGAGCCGATGCCGAGGTCGAGCGAGCGGTAGCCGCGCTCGGCGCAGCGGTCGATGATGTAGCGCATCAGGATCAGCCCGGGGCTGTAGCGGGCGTGCTCGGACATCGTGTAGGTGTTGAACATCATCGAGAAGCGCTGGCCGTCGGCGACGCCGGCGAAGATCGCGATCACCTCGTCGTCGCATTCGAGCGCATGGATGTCGATGACGCGGCCGTCACCGCGTGGCGCAAGGCAGGCGCTGCGGACGAATTGCTCGACGCCGGGCTCGGCGAAGACGTTGGGAAGCTTCTGTTCGGCCATCCGCGCCGGCTTGACGCGGAAGAACCAGTCGAGCAGGCGGGTGATGTCCGCGTCGGTGGTCGCCAAATGATAGCGATAGCCGGCGAGCGCCTGCAGCTTCTTCTCCTTGCTCTTGAGGCGGCGACGGAAGGAGTTGCTGATCCGCGATGCCGGCGGGCCGCCCGCTTCCATCGTGAGCAGCGGGCAGCCATTGATCGCGCTCTGGCGCGGCAAATGCGCGAACGGGTTCTGCAGGTCGTTCCAGTGCAGCGGCTGCTGCGTCAGCGCGAGCACGTCGGCATGTTCGCTAAGCGGTGCAAACAAAGCGTCGAGATCGCCGATGGCGATCTGCGCTGCAAATTCGGCGTTCCACAGGCCCATGTTGAAGGTCGTATGCTTGCCGCCCATGAAGCAGGCCGTGCGCACGCCGTGGTTTTGGCGCAGCGAGAGCGGCAGCAGCAGGAGCGGCTGATGCTCGGCGTCGCGGGCAACGACGATGAAAGGGCGGGCGCGTTCGTGCTCGCCGACTAGGCGCTGCCAGGGATTGAGCAGATCAAACCGCTGATAGGGCGTGAAGAGGTGACCGGGCTGCTCGAAGGCGCGCCAGACGGCCTCGGCCGTGCCAAGATCGGTCACGATATCGACATGCGCGATACGGCCCGCTTTCGACCGCGCTGGCAATTCTGCCGTCCGGCTTTGCATCGCCGCAGCCATGGTCATTCGCGAACCTGTCGAGAAACAAAAATATGCGTAATTCGGCCTGTGGCCGACCTTTGCAAAGAAATGTCAACAAAGGGTAATGACTATAAGAAGGGGAACGGCCGCCGACGGACGCGAGGTGGGACATTGGCATCCGACGACAGATGGCTGGAACGGCTGCGCCTCGAGCTGACCTGGTTCACAGGCCAGGCTGCGCTGCGCAGTCGTGGTGCCGGCGCCATCCTGCGCTTTGCGCATGTGCGGCCGCGGCGGCGCGGCGGGTTTCAGCCTTTGCGCGAGAACGAGATCACGCCGCATTTCCTCGATCGCGCCATTCGGGCGCTGAAGCGGTGGAAGTATGATTTTCTCGGCATGGACGAGGTCTGCCGGCGCGCGGTGACGCTGTCGGAACACCGCCGCTTCGTGGCACTCACCTTCGACGGCGCCGGCAAGGATCTGATCGAGTTTGCCTATCCGGTGCTGGCGCGCCACGCCGTGCCCTTCACGATCTATGTGCCCACGGCGTTTCCCGATGGCGTCGGTGAGGCGTGGTGGCTCGGACTCGAACAGGTGATCGCGCGCGAGAGCCGTGTCAGCCTGATGATGGGCGAGAAGGAACAGCGCTTCACTGTGACTGGCAACGCCGAGAAGCAGGCGTTGTTTTCGTTCGTCGAGGCCTGGCTGCGCTCGCTGCCGCCGGCCGATGTGTCGGCTGCGATCGCAGACCTCTGCACGCGCTACCGGGTCGACCTTGCCGCGCTCTCACGCGAGGCATCGATGAATTGGGAGGATCTGGCGAGGCTTGCGGCCGATCCGCTGGTGACGATCGGCAGTGCGACCGTGAACTATCCCGTGCTCGCCAACATGAAGGATGCGGCCGCCCTGCGCGAGATGACGATGGGCAAGGCCGTGGCGGAAGCAGCCTTCCAGCGCGATATCCGCCATCTCGCCTTTCCGTTCGGCGATCGCGCCTCGTTCCGGCGCAGCCATGTCCTCATGGCGGAGGAGGCCGGCTTTGCCAGCGCGGTGACGACGATCCCGGGCGTCGTGGACGCGGAGGGACGCACCAATCTGCGCGCGTTGCCGCGCATTTCCTGGGATGGCCGGGTGCGCTCGCTGCGCATCATGCGGGTGCTGGTGTCGGGGGTTGCTTTTGCGCCGGTGAAGCCAACGGGCGGAATTACGAGCTAGTTTTCGCGCGGTCGGGTCGCTGCATCCAGCTCACAATCGGCATCGCTGGCAGCACCCAGCCCATGCCGACCACCACATAATAGATTGCCTGCCGCCAGCCGGACTCGGCGATCCACGGCATCTGCGCCAGCGCCATGCCGAGCAGGGCCCAGACGGTGGCGAGCACCAGGAGCAGGATGGTGCCGAGGAACTTGCGGGTGCGGATCGTCATGACGGAATATCGTGGCTTTCGCGTAACTTGCGCTGCGGGAGCGGGGGACTATAAGGGGCACGCAGTTTGGTTCAAGCCTTGCCGGTTCAAGCTCTGGTTTTTGCCTCGAATGACGACGATTTCCACCCCGTCCGAGCCGCATCGCGCCGTGCGCTGGTGGCTGATCGCAGTGGCTGCGCTGATCGCGCTGATGGTGCTGGTCGGCGGCGCGACGCGGCTGACGGAATCCGGGCTCTCGATCGTCGAATGGAAGCCGGTCACGGGCAGCGTGCCGCCCCTCTCGGAAGCGCAGTGGACGGCGGCCTTCGAGGCCTACAAGACGATCCCGCAATATCGCGAGCTCAACGCGGGCATGAGCCTGTCCGAGTTCAAGGAGATCTTCTGGTGGGAATGGAGCCATCGGCTGCTTGGCCGTTTCATCGGAGTCGCCTATCTGTTGCCGTTCCTGTTCTTCCTCTGGCGCGGCGGCCTGTCCGGTGAGTTGAAGCGGCGGTTGTGGCTGTTGTTCGGGCTCGGCGGGCTCCAGGGCGCGGTGGGCTGGTGGATGGTGGCCTCAGGGCTGTCTGAACGCGTCGAGGTGTCGCAATATCGGCTGGCGACACATCTTGTGCTCGCGCTCGTGATCTTCGCCGGCATCGTCTGGACGGTACGGCGGCTCGCCGGGCGTGCGCAGATCGCAGCATCGCCGCGGCTGCGCTTCACGAGCGCCTTGCTCCTCGTCGTGACCTTTATCCAGATCTATTTCGGCGCGCTGGTTGCCGGCCTGCGTGCCGGCCGCGCCTACAACACCTGGCCGCAGATCGACGGCGCGTTCATTCCCTCAGGGGAGCGATTGTGGTTCGAGACGCCGTGGTGGCGCAACATGTTTGACAATGTGCTGACGGTGCAGTTCGAGCACCGCATGACGGCCTATGCGCTGTTCGCGCTGGCAGCGTTGCACGCGTTCGATGCGGTGCGTTCACGCGCGGGGTCCGCGGCAAGCGGGGCGCTTTTGCTGTTGGCCGCGGTGAGCCTGCAAGCATTGCTCGGCATCCTTACGCTGCTCAACCAGGTGCCGATCGATCTCGCGCTCGCGCATCAGGCGGTCGCGATCGTGGTGCTGACGCTTGCGGTGTTGCAGACAGAGCGGCTCGCGACGCGTGGCGCAACCGAAGCGCAGCCGCGCGCGGTTCCCGTCGGTCAACCCGGCTGATCACTACCAGCCCGGCTGATCAGCAATAGCCGTAGATGCCGCACGAATAGGGCAGGCGCCAGAAATAATCGACCTGCTTTCCGCCGTAATACGCGCCCTGATAATCGTAGTCCCAGGGACGGCCGTAATAGCCCGGCAGCGTGTGCGAGCCCGGCAGCAGTGGCGTACCCGGCAAATTGCGGATGTAGCTGCCGATGCCGTAGGCCGGCGAGATCAGCGCATCCGGATCGGTCTCGACATAGACCTGCGGCGGCTCCTGTGGCGGAACGGCGGCCCGCCGCCTCGGCGTGGCCGGCAGATCGGCGGCAAACGCAGCTGAGACCGTCAGCATTGCCGCAAGGGCAGGCACTATCCAGCGCAGCATCGTCGGCTCCGAATCAAAGGGGCGGTCCAGTGACGATATATGCGGCAGAGATGGTTAATGACTGTTAACTGACGGCGCCAAAACGGCTGCCGTCATTCCGGGGCGGTGCGAAGCACCGAACCCGGAATCTAGAGCTTATGCTGCGACGTCGAGATTCCGGGTTCGCGCTGTCGCGCGCCCCGGAATGACGGTGATGCTACGTACCCAGCGCCTGTTCCAGATCGGCGATCAAATCTTCCTTGTCCTCGATGCCGATCGAGAGCCGCACTACGTCGGGGCCGGCGCCGGACTTGACCTTGGCGGCGTCGTCGAGCTGGCTGTGCGTAGTCGAGGCCGGATGGATGACCAGCGAGCGGGTGTCGCCGACATTGGCCAGATGCGAGAACAGCTGCAATTTCGACACTAGGCTGACGCCGGCATCGTAGCCGCCCTTCAGGCTGAAGGTGAACACGGCGCCGGCACCCTTCGGTGCGTATTTGCGCGCGAGCTGGTTGTACTTGTCGCTTGCAAGGCCCGCATAGTTCACCGCGGCCACCGCCGGATGGCCGGCGAGGAATTCGGCGACCGCTTTCGCATTGTCGCAGTGCTTCTGCATGCGCAGCGGCAATGTCTCGATGCCGGTGAGGATCATGAAGGCGTTGAACGGCGACAGTGCGGGTCCGAGGTCGCGCAGGCCGAGCACGCGGCAGGCGATCGCGAAGGCGAAATTGCCGAACGTCTCCTGGAGCCGGATGCCGTGATATTCGGGCCGGGGCTCCGACAGCATCGGATATTTGCCGCCGGTCGACCAGTCGAAGGTGCCGGCATCGACGATGATGCCGCCGATCGAATTGCCGTGGCCGCCGAGAAACTTGGTCAGCGAGTGCACGACGATGTCGGCGCCGTGATCGATGGGGCGGATCAGATAGGGCGAGGCCAGCGTGTTGTCGACGATCAGCGGGACGCCCGCCTTGCGCGCCACCGTCGAGATCGCCTCGATGTCGGTGATGCTGCCGGCAGGATTGGCGATGGACTCGATGAAGATGGCCTTGGTGCGCGGCGTGACCGCACGTTCGAAGCTCGCAATGTCGTCGGGATCGGCCCACACCACGTTCCAGCCGAAGCTCTTGAACGCGTGCGTGAACTGGTTGATGGAGCCGCCATAGAGCTTTCGCGCGGCGATGAACTCGTCGCCGGGCTGGAGCAATTGCTGCAACACTACGACCTGCGCGGCATGGCCCGAGGCTACTGCGAGCGCGGCCGTGCCGCCTTCGAGGGCCGCGACGCGCTCTTCCAGCACCGCATTGGTGGGATTGCCGATGCGGGTATAGATGTTGCCGAACGCCTGCAGGCCGAACAGGGAGGCGGCATGGTCGGCGTCGTTGAAGACGAACGACGTCGTTTGATAGATCGGAGTCGCGCGCGCACCGGTGGTGGGATCGGGCTGTGCACCGGCATGCACGGCGAGGGTCGAAAATCCCGGAAGGCGATCGCTCATTGAGGGCGTCCTGTTCTCGTGGTCTGAAATCGCGCGGCATGCTGATTGGCGCCGCGGCTGCCGTCAAGGCGCGGCTTCACATCAGAACGATCGTGCTACGCATTGTCGCGTTCGCGAAATGAAATCTTCGCAACTGCGTCAGCTTTGCTCGCTCTTGTTCTTGGCGGCGCTGTCCGATGCCGCGGTATCGCCGCCGCCGACACTCATCCTATTGAGGGATAGTCGCATGCCCTGCGTCGGCACCGGGGCGCGTTTGGAGCTCAGCGTGCGCGAATTGACGCCCATCCAGGAGATTTCCGACGACAGGCGGCCATATTCGATTTTGGGGCAGCGGTTCATCACCACCTTGATGCCAACCGATTCCGCCTTCAGCGCCGCCGCATCGTCGCGCGCCCCCAGCTGCATCCAGATCACCATCGGCAGCGGATCGAGCGTGAGGGCTTCCTCGACCACCGGCATGATGTGACTGGAGTTGCGGAAAATGTCGATCATGTCGACGGGACGGCCGATGTCGGACAGCGAGGCGACGAAGGGTTTTCCGAGCAGCTCCTTGCCGACATGGCCGGGATTGACCGGAATCATGTCGTAGCCGCGCTGGGCCAGATATTTGAACGCGAAATAGCTCGGCCGCACGTTGACGGGCGAGGCGCCGACCATCGCGATCGTTTTCACGTTGTTGAGGATGCCCCGGATGTAATTGTCGGGATAGGCGTCGTGGTTCATTGGCTCATCTTTTTTGGCTCATCTTCTTGCTGTCATTGCGAGGAGCGAAGCGACGAAGCAATCCAGTCTGTCTCCGAGGAGGGATTCTGGATTGCTTCGCTTCGCTCGCAATGACGAATTACTCATCCCGCCATGTCGGCGTGCGCTTCTCGATGAAAGCGCCGATGCCTTCCTCGGCGTCGCGCGCCATCATGTTCTGGGTCATCACCTCTGCCGCATAGCGATAGGCGTCTGCAAGGCTCATCTCGGCCTGGCGGTAGAACGCCTCCTTGCCGAGCTTGACGGTATAGGCGGATTTCAGCGCAACCTTTTCGGCGAGCGCAATGGCGGCGTCGCGCTCGGTGCCGGCGGCGACGACGCGATTGACGAGCCCGATCTCGCGGGCGCGTGCTGCCGGGATCGGCTCGCCCGTCAGCAGCATTTCCATCGCCTGCTTGCGCGGCACGTTGCGCGACAGCGCCACCATCGGCGTCGAGCAGAACAAGCCGATGTCGACGCCGGGAGTGGCGAAGCTCGCTGCTTCCGAGGCGATCGCGAGATCGCAGCTTGCCACGAGCTGGCAGCCCGCGGCGGTCGCGATGCCCTGGACGGATGCGACCACGGGCTTGGGCAGGAGCACGATTGCCTGCATCATCGCGCTGCAGGCGGTCATCATCTCGGCGAAGAAGGCCCGGCCGCGATCCGGGTCGGTGCGGCGCGCGGTCAGCTCCTTCATGTCGTGGCCGGCGGAGAAGGCGGGACCGTTGGCCGCGATCACGACACCGCGGACGGCCTTGTCGTCGCGGATTTCGTTGAGCTCGGCATGCAGGCTTGCGATCATCGTCTCCGACAGGCTGTTGCGGGCAGCCGGGCGGTTGAGGGTCAGGACCGCGATGGGGCCTATGGTCTCGCGCAGCAGGATTGGCGATTGCGGGGAGGGGGCGCGGGCGGCCTGGACCGACATCAAAGCGTTTCCGGTTGGATTATTGCGATTGGATGACGCAGATAACTTAATGTAACAGGGGACGTGAAGCGAGGGTGAGGGGTAGCATGGCGTTAGCGAAAATGAGCGTGGCGGAGCTCGAGCAGTTCCTCCGCAACGAGTTTCCCCAGGCCTTCAGCGGCGACGACATCACGATCGAGAGCGCGGACGGTCAGGCCTGCCTTTTGCGTCAGCGCTATAGCGAAAAGATGCTGCGGCCGGGCGGAACCGTGTCCGGCCCGACCCTGATGGCGCTCGCCGATTTCGCGATGTACGTAGTGCTGTTGTCCGCGATCGGGCCGATCGGGCTCGCCGTGACCACCAATCTCAACATCAACTTCCTGCGCAAGGGGCAACCCGGGCAGGACGTGCTGGCGGAGGCGCGGCTGCTCAAGCTCGGCAAGCGCCTCGCAGTCGGCGAGGTGAAGCTGTTGTCCGGTACCTCGCCCGATCCGATTGCGCATGTCACCTCGACCTATTCCATTCCAAACGTTTGAGCTTTTTGCGGGTATCTCAATACCATAATTCTAAACCATTGATATTTAACATGTAAATTCCGCCTTTGGGCATTGACCGCGGCGCCGCTGTTCTCTAGAAAACCGCCCAGTCCGGTGCGGTGTTCGCGCCGATGCTCCCCGTCCACGGAAACTCTGACATGAAAACCTTTTCGGCAAAGCCGGCTGAGGTGACGAAGAAGTGGGTATTGATCGACGCCAAGGGTCTGGTCGTCGGCCGTCTCGCCACCATCGTCGCCATGCGCCTGCGCGGCAAGCACCTCCCGACCTACACCCCGCACGTTGATTGCGGCGACAACATCATCATCATCAACGCGCAGTATGCGGTTCTCACCGGCCGCAAGCGCGAGCAGAAGACCTATTACAAGCACACCGGTTACGTCGGCCACGTCAAGGAGCGCACCGCGCGCCAGATCCTCGAGGGCAAGCATCCCGAGCGCGTGCTCGAGAAGGCCGTCGAGCGCATGATCCCGCGTGGTCCGCTCGGTCGCGTCCAGATGGGCAACCTCCGCGTCTATGGCGGCGCCGATCATCCGCACGAGGCCCAGACGCCCGAGAAGATCGACATCGCCAAGTTGAACCGCAAGAACACGAGGGCCGCATAACATGGCCGAATCCATCCAGTCGCTCGACCAGCTCTCGCAGCTCAAGACGGCGGCCGCGCCCGACGCGCCCAAGCACGAGAAGAAGGTCGACAAGTTCAACCGCGCCTACGCCACCGGCAAGCGCAAGGACGCGGTCGCCCGCGTCTGGATCAAGCCGGGCGCCGGCAAGGTCACGGTCAACTCGCGCGAGGTCGATGTCTATTTCGCCCGTCCCGTGCTGCGCATGATGATCGAGCAGCCGTTCTCCGTAGCCGCGCGTTCCGGCCAGTATGACGTGATCTGCACCGTCGCCGGCGGCGGTCTGTCCGGCCAGGCCGGTGCCGTCCGTCACGGCATCTCCAAGGCGCTGACCTATTTCGAGCCGGAGCTGCGCACCGTGCTCAAGAAGGGCGGCTTCCTCACCCGCGACTCCCGCGTGGTCGAGCGCAAGAAGTACGGCAAGGCCAAGGCCCGCCGGTCCTTCCAGTTCTCGAAGCGTTAATCGCTTCGGTCGCATTCGCCGCGAAAGCGGCTTCAATGAGATGCAAAAGGGCGCTGATTTCAGCGCCCTTTTTGCTGTTCGTTTGTATGCAAATTGATGGCGTGTTTCCTGAAAACTTGGGCCCGCATGAAAACCTGAATGGAACCCGCCGGACATAGCGTCGCATTTGGAAGGGCGCGCAAATCGGCTGAGCCGATCGCGTAACTGCTATGTCTAGAAGGGGGCCGACATGATGTCGCTCGATAGCATCACGCTCTATTTGGTCGCCACCATGGTCGCCGCACTGCTCGGCGCCATGATGGTGTTTTTCGGAAGGCAGGAGAACAGCCCTGCGCTGAAATGGTGGGGCACCGCGTATCTGCTCGGCGCCGCATCGGTCGCGCTCTGGACGGCGGCCGGCGACAGATTGGGGCCGCATCTTTACCTTGCGCTGAACGCGGTCGGCTTCGTCGCCTGCGGCATGGTGTGGAATGCGGCGCGTGTCTTCCATGGTCGCAAGCCGAACTGGCCGGGTCTCCTGGTCGGCGCGCTCGCCTGGGCCGCTGCCGCCACGCTGCTCGATCCCACCGCGTCCATGCTGCGCATGATCATCGGCGCCGGCATCGTCTCGGTCTATGCGGCGCTGACCGCGAGCGAGCTCTGGGTCGAGCGGCGCAAGAGCCTGCAACGGCGCTGGCCGGCCGTTGTGGTGCCGGTGATGCACGGCTGCGTCTTGATGCTGCCGATCCTGCTCGGCAGTTTCCTGCGCCCGAACGATGCCGGCTTCTCCACCAGCATCTGGGTCACGGTGTTCGCGGTCGAACTCGTGCTCTATGCCGTCGGCACGGTGTTCGTGATCTTCATGCTGGTATCCGAGCGCACGGTCACCGCGCACCGGACCGCCGCGTCCACCGATCCGCTGACCGGCATGCTCAACCGCCGCGGCTTCTCGGAAGCCTGCGGACGCGTGATCGAGCGCGAGGCCAAGGCCGGCCGTCCCGTGACCGTGATGATCTTCGACATCGATCATTTCAAGTCGATCAACGACCGTTTCGGCCATCCCGCCGGCGACGAGATGCTGAAACTGTTCTCGACCGTCGTCGTCAGCAATCTGCGCATCAGCGACATGTCGGGTCGCATCGGCGGCGAGGAGTTCGCCGCCCTCCTCCCGTGTTCGTTGGAGGAGGGCGTGCTGGTCGCCGAGCGCGTGCGCGAGGCCTTCGAGACCTCCGGCGTCGTCGTCGACGAGGGCCCGGTCGACACCACCGTCAGTATCGGCGTCGCGGGCGGTCCGGCCGGCACCGAGCTCGAAGTGCTGCTGGCCTCGGCCGACACCGCGCTCTACCAGGCCAAGCGCGGCGGCCGTAATCGCGTCGAGGCGGCGGAGGAGCTGCCACTGTCGCTGGAGAATTGGCGCCGCCAGAGCGCCGCGCGGATCGGCGTGCCCAACGCGCAATCCAAAGCGCGGCCGGCGACCGCCTAGGTAAGGGAGGCCTCGCGGTAATCCCCTGTTTACCATTCGATCCCTACCATTGCGGACATGGAATCGATCCATCGACAGAATCCGCAAGCCGCCCTGATATCGCTCGAAGCCGCGGCGGTCTCGGCACGCGGCGGCTTCGCCTGCCTGTTCTCGACCGCTGACGAATACGAGAGCGCGCTGATCACCGAGCGCCGCGCCCAGGGGCGTTACACACAAGGCCGCAATTACTGGCCGCTGGCGCTGTTCGCCGGTTGTGCGCTGACGGTGGCGGGCACCGTTCTGCTGCTCGCCTGAGTGATCTGCATTTTTGGACCGGGCAGGGCGCCGTTTCGGCGCCTTTTTCTTTGGCGCGGGCTGCGGTAGACACGCCCATCGGACAAAAATGGGTGGAAACAGATGATCACCGAGATCGCGCAAATCGACGTCAAGCCGGGCAGCGAGAAGGACTTTGAGGCCGCCGTCACCAAGGCAAAGGCCGCTTTCGGTCGCTCCAAGGGTTTTCACGGTTTCGAGCTGCACAAGTCGATCGAGAAGCCGCAGCGCTATCGTCTGATGGTGAAGTGGGAGACGCTCGAGAACCATACCGTCGATTTTCGCGGCTCCGAGAATTTCGCCGAATGGCGCGGCCTCGTCGGCCAGTATTTTGCGGCACCCCCTGAGGTCGAGCACACCGAGACCGTGCTCACCACCTGAGGCGGCTCAGGCCGCCTCAGCCAGAGGCGGCGCTTCATACGTCTTGAAGTGGTCGATCATGACCTTGGCGATGGCGACCAGTGGCAGCGCCAGCGCCAGGCCCCAGATTCCGAACACGACGCCGAGCAGGATTTGGAACGCGAACAGCGTGGCCGGCGGAATGTCCAGTGCCTGCCGCTGAAGGATCGGCGTCAGCACATAGCTCTCCATCGCGTGCACGCCCATGAAGAGGAGAAAGGCCGACAGCGCCGGTATCCATCCCGAGGCGAGGCTCGCCAGCACGACCACGACGCCGGCTATGATGGCGCCGACGGTCGGGATGAAGGCGAGCAGGCCCGCCTGAATCCCCAGGATGAACGAGCCTGGAATGCCGATGACGGCGAGACCGATCCAGGTCACCACGCCGACCGCAAGCATCACGACGATCTGCGCGATCAGCCAGCGCTCCAGCGTCTCGCCGATTCGGTCGATGATCTGGGCTACGCGAGTACGATGTCTCGCCGGCGCGAGAAATAACAGGCCGTCGTGATAGACGCTGGGCTGGGCGGCGAAGGCGAGCCCCAGGAAAAGCACGATGAAGATGTTGCCGACCGCGCTGATGGTGCCGAGCAGCAGCTTGAAGGTCTGGCTCACGATCGCGCCGCCGCTCGAAGCCAGCGCACCCGCGCCCGGCAATCCGCCGTGCGAGCCCGAGTTCGGCGCGGGTGCCGGCGCCGCATCGCTGGCGGTGGGTGCGGCATTGCCGAGATCGAAGAAGCTGGTGTCGATGCCATGGTTTTCGAGGAAGGATCGGACGTTGGTGATCTGCGACTTGATCGTCTTGCTCAGCAGCGAGGCCTGCTCGGCAATGGTGGCGCCGCCGAGATAGGCAACACCTGCGAGCATCACCGCCAGCGCGGCACAGACGATGGCGAGCCGCACCGCGTGGGGCAAGTGCACGCGGCGGCCAAGCGCGTTGGTCAGCGCGTTCAGGCCAACGCCGAGCAGCATTCCGGTGAAGATCAGGAGCAGGGTAGCGGCAAAATACCAGGTGAAGACCAGCATTGCCGTGAACAGCACGATGCCAATGCCCCCGACCGAGATCGCCCAGGCCAGATCGCCGCGGGTCCGGCGCCGTTCATCTGCGGGAATGGTCACATCGGGTCCTTTTCAGCGCGGTGCGCACCGCACTCTTTCGACAAACGCGATCCGGATCAAGACCGCGTCAACGCGCTGGTTTGACGCTGGCGCGTGAACGGTGCAGAGCGATGAGGAAAGAACAGGTGAGGGCGCTTGAGTTTCATCAGCAAGTGGGCCGGTCTGCTCGGCCTTCTCGCCGTGCTCGTGATAGGCGACCAGATCCGGATCAACCGGCCCGGTCACAAATATCGCCTCGCGGTCGAGGTGACGACGCCTGACGGGATCAAGACCGGGTCGGGCATTCTGTCCGTCGTGCCCGATCGTGGCTATAGCCGGGGCGGCCGCACCACGATGCGCGGCGAGGCTGTGTTCGTCGACCTCGGCCGGGGAAAGAACGTGGTGGCATTGCTCGCGCATCAGCAGGGCGCGAAGCTCGATCTCGACGACATCAACTATGTCGCGCTCCGCGCTTATGGCGCCGCGCGTGGCAACCGCGTCTCGTTCAACGAGCTCAACCGGCAGACCGGCGTCGTCGCGGTGCAGGGGGACCTAATGCCCGTGCTCGTGAGCTTTGGCGATCCCCTCGACCCTGCGACCGCGCGCCTTGTCGCCGGCGACCATGCGGAGGCGGTCCTGGGCGACGGCTATGCACTCCGTGGCCTTACCGCCGAAATGGTACCCAACGGGCTCTGGCCGATTGATTTCGGTGGCGAGCTCGGGGAGTCCGTGACGCGCGGGATCGAGACGAAACTGCCCTGGCTGGCCGCGCCGGGCGACGCGGCGGCGACCGCGCTGAAGGCCGCCGGCCTGCCCCTCGGCGGCCCGGCCGCGGCCGCGCCATTTGCGCGAAAATAGCATTGCCGTCCCGCGTACCCCTCTGTTGAATTTGTTCCCTCCGAGGGGCATGTTTGGAGAATCTTCTTACGGGAGAGGTCTGAACGGGAGATGAGAAAGCCGGTCGTCGGCGTGATCGGGAACGCCCATCGCGTTGAAAATCGATTTCAGGTCCAGATGGTCGGCGAGCGTAATCTGCGCGCCGTGGCCGAGGTTTCCGGCGGCCTGCCGGTGATGTTCGCGGGCTCGCCCGACATCACCGATATCGTCGCGCTGCTCGATACCGTCGACGGCATCGTGCTCACAGGCGCCCGCGCCAACGTGCACCCGACTCGCTTCAACGTCGATCCGTGTGAGGCGCACGAGCCCTACGACATCCACCGCGACGAGGTGGCGTTGGCGCTCTCGGTCGCATGCGTTGCCCGCGGTATCCCGCTGTTCGGCATCTGCCGGGGCCTCCAGGAGATGAACGTCGCCTTCGGCGGCTCGCTGCATCCCGAGATCCGCGAAATCCCGGGCCGCATGAACCATCGCATGCCCAGGCTTGAGAATGGTGAGATCCATCCTGACCCGACAGTGGTGTTCGCCGATCGTCACGACGTCGATCTGACGCCGGGCGGCGCGTTCGCAGAATTGCTCGGCTGTGACAAGATCCGGGTGAATTCGCTGCACGGCCAGGGCATCCTCGATCCCGGCAAGCGCGTGCTGATCGAGGGCATCGCCGAAGACGGCACCATCGAGGCGATCCGCATCGCGGAAGCCAAGGCCTTTGCGCTCGGGGTGCAATGGCACGCCGAATACGACCCGCAGCACAATCCGATCAACCGAAAGCTGTTCGAGGCTTTTGGCGAAGCGATGGTTGCGCGGCAGAAGGCGGCGGCGTAGGCGGACGCGCTGGAAGAAGGCAGGCACGCCCGCGCCACACCGTCATTGCGCTGGTGAATGGGCGCTGGTGGCGACGGAGATCGGGTGAACTTTCCGGACAAGTGACGCCGCGGGGAACGGGAGAGCGGCGTTCCAGCCTGCTACGCCGCCCGCTCCATCCGTCGCGCGCGATAGGCCTGCGGCGACATCAGGGTGAGCTTGCGGAACGCCTTGCGAAAGCTGCTCTCGTCCTCGTAGCCGGCCGATCTCGCGATGGTCTTGACCGGCTGCATCGTCGTCTCCAGCAACGTGCGGGCGTGCTCGACGCGCCGACGCATGATGAAGGCCTGCGGCGGCTCGCGGGTGAGTTCCTGAAACTTCCGGTTCAGCGTGCGCTCGCTGAGGCCGAGCGCATCGGCGAGCCGCTTCACCGTCATCGGACGTTTTCCGGAGCGTCGCACCAGCAGGTCGGCCTGGGTCAGCATCGGGTCCTGCGTCAGCAAATAGCCGACGGGCATGAAGATCGACTGGGTGCGCTGCGCGGTGTCGATGACGACGTAGTCCGCGCATAGTTTTGCGATCTCCTTGCCGTCGACCATCTCGATCAGCCTGAGCAGGAGATCGACCCACGACATCGGTCCGGCCGCGCAGACGATGCGGTCGGCGGTGGTGATGACGGCGTCCGGGGCGAGGTCGATGGCGGGATGACGCTGCCGCAGCTCGCTTTGCAGCCACCAGGTGATGGTGGCGCGGCGGTTGTCGAGCAGACCGGCGCCGGCCAGCAGGAACACGCCACTGCAGAACGCGCCGATCAGCCGTCCGTTCGCGTGCTGCTGCCGCAGCCAGGCGCCGGCCCGGGCATATTGCGGCTGCAGGCGTTCGGCCGTGACGTGATCGACAAGGTTGCCGGGGACGAGGATCGCGTCAAAGCGACCTCGTCTGCCAATGGCGCCGTCGACCGCGACCATCTGGCTGCCGCCGGACCGCACGGCCTTGCCGTCGAGCGAAAGCGTCTGCCAGGCGAAGCCGGGGTTGGCGCCGCTCTGCTGCATCACGTGGTTGGCGAGCGACAGGATGTCGGCGACGCCTGAGATCGCCGAATGCATGCAGCCTTCCAGCGCCAGTATTGCGAGCTTCATGGGACCTCCAGACAGGACGCGGCAATCCTACCCGATCGGCGCGCGGGCGCCATGGCGGAAATTGCCCGATCTCTGTCTTATCCGCCACTGCCGTCTCCGGCAGGCCCGGTTCAATCTCTCAACCATCGTCACACGACATATCGGAGAGAGACATGCCTTACGTCACCATTTCCACCGTCCGCGGCATCCTGGATGTCGCGCAGAAGAAGGCACTGCTCGAGCGCGTCACCGACCTCCTGGTCGAGGTTGAAGGGCAGGGCAACCCGGAATTCCGCCGCAACGTCTGGGTCAGGATCGAGGAGCAGGAGCCCTCACATTGGTCGCTCGGCGGCATGCAGCCGACGGCGGAGATCATCGCCGGCACGTTCGGCGCGATCGGGACGGATGGGGTGCGGATCGCGAAGACGTAGAACGGTAGGAGGGGTAGAGCGCAGCGAAGCCCATCGCCATCGCGAGTTGCGAGATGATGGGTTTCGCAAGGGCTCCACCCACCTACGGTTTCCCCAATACGAAAGGCGCCTCCTTTTGGAAGCGCCTTTTGCTTGTCGCAGGAATTTCGGGCGGCTTAGCCCGAATAGTACATCTCGAACTCGACGGGATGCGGGGTCATTTCGAAGCGGGCGACTTCGGTCATCTTCAGCTCGATATAGGCGTCGATGAAGTCGTCGTCGAACACGCCGCCGTTCTTCAGGAAGCCGCGGTCCTTGTCGAGGTTTTCGAGCGCCTCGCGCAGGCTGCCGCACACGGTCGGGATCTGCTTCAGCTCTTCCTTCGGCAGATCGTAGAGGTCCTTGTCCATCGCCGGACCCGGATCGATCTTGTTCTTGATGCCGTCGAGGCCGGCCATCAGCATCGCGGCGAAGCCGAGATAGGGATTGGCGAGCGGATCTGGGAAGCGCACCTCGACGCGCTTGGCCTTCGGCGAAGCGGTGTAGGGGATGCGGCAGGAGGCCGAGCGGTTGCGCGCCGAATAGGCGAGCAGCACGGGGGCCTCATAGCCCGGGACCAGGCGCTTGTAGGAGTTGGTCGACGGGTTGGTGAAGGCGTTGATCGCCTTGGCGTGCTTGATGATGCCGCCGATGTAGTGGAGGCAGGTCTCCGACAGGTCGGCGTATTTGTTGCCGGCGAACACCGGCTTGCCGTCCTTCCAGATCGACTGGTGCACGTGCATGCCCGAGCCGTTGTCGCCGAAGACCGGCTTCGGCATGAAGGTGGCGGTCTTGCCGTAGATGTGCGCGACCTGGTGGATGCAGTATTTGTAGATCTGCATGTGGTCGGCCATCAGCGTCAGCGTGTCGAACTTCATGCCGAGTTCGTGCTGGGCGGAAGCGACTTCGTGATGGTGCTTCTCGACCTTCACGCCCATCTTGGCCATGGCGCCGAGCATCTCCGAGCGCATGTCCTGCACGGAGTCCTGCGGCGGCACCGGGAAGTAGCCGCCCTTGGTGCGGACACGATGGCCGAGATTGCCGCCTTCGTATTCGGTGTCGGAGTTGGTCGGCAGCTCCGAGGAGTCGAGGCGGAAGCCGGTGCTGTAGGGGTTAGCGGAGAAGCGCACGTCGTCGAACACGAAGAACTCGGCTTCGGGGCCGACGAACACGGTGTCGCCCACGCCCATCGACTTCACCATCGCCTCGGCCTTCTTGGCGATGCCGCGGGGGTCGCGATTGTAGGGCTCGCCGGTGGTCGGCTCGAGCACGTCGCAGGTGATGACCATGGTGGTCTCGGCGAAGAACGGATCGATCGTCGCGGTCACCGGATCGGGCATAAGGCACATGTCGGACTCGTTGATCGCCTTCCAGCCGGCGATCGAGGAGCCGTCGAACATCGTTCCCTCAGCGAAAATGTCTTCATCGATCATGCTGATGTCGAAGGTGACGTGCTGCCACTTGCCGCGCGGATCGGTGAAGCGCAGGTCGACGTATTTGACGTCGTTGTCCTTGATCGATTTCAGGACGTCTTTGGCGGTCTTCATGCATACCCCTTTTGGCTCTGCGGGTCGGTTTCCAAGCTTCAAGCGACCGTGTTCACGCTTCTTGAGGCGCGCGAGGCACAAACAAAATGAGGCCGCCGAAGCAGCCTATTTCTTGTCAGAATGTCGCAAAATGCGGGATAGCACCCGGCTCAGATAGCGTCCAGCCCGGATTCGCCGGTTCGGATGCGGATCGCCTCTTCGATGTTGGAGACGAAGATCTTGCCGTCGCCGATGCGCCCCGTTTGCGCGGCGCGGCGGATTGCGTCGATGGCGCGCTCGACCAGATCGTCGCCGATCACGATCTCGATCTTCACCTTGGGCAGGAAGTCGACGATGTATTCTGCGCCGCGGTACAGCTCGGCGTGACCCTTCTGCCGGCCGAAGCCCTTGGCTTCGGTGACGGTGATGCCCTGAAGGCCGACTTCCTGAAGCGCTTCCTTCACCTCGTCGAGCTTAAATGGCTTGATGATGGCTTCGATTTTCTTCACTGCGCGCCTCCCGGCCTTTCGAACAAATAGCAACGTCTTCGTCAGGATGCGCTTTTCATGACGCACGATCTTGTCTTCGCTATGCCGGGATCCCTGACCAGTCCGGCAACAACGGCCGGCCACACCCTGATAAATGCCAGTGAGCACGACGAACCGAAGCGACTTCCGCGAAAGCAGGGTCTATGCCAATTTGCAAATGCCCTGATTGTTGGAGCGTTATCAGCCTTTTAACGTGCAGCTCTGATAGGTGGCGCCGACCCGCACAAAATACCGCAGACTACGAAATAGGCAAACGGTTCAATATCTGTGCAGATCGCTGTTCCGTCGGATAGCCCGGTGCGGAACGTGCCTCTTGAAAAGGCTTTTGGACAGGGAAGTGGCATGGAAGTTCTGACCAACGCCGAAATGCAGCGCGCCGACCAGCTCAGCATTGCGGCAGGCACCCCCGGCTTCAAGCTGATGCTCAGCGCCGGCCAGGCGGTCGCCGAGGCCGCCCACGCACTGGTGGAGGAGGGGCCGATCCTGATCGTGGCCGGCCCGGGCAATAATGGCGGTGACGGTTTTGTTGCAGCCGCCGAGCTGGCCGCGCAAGGCCGCGAGGTCTCGGTGATCCTGATGTGCGAGCGCGACCAGCTCCAGGGCGACGCGGCCTCGGCGGCGCGGGGCTGGAAGCACCCGGTGCTTCCGTTCAACCCGCAGGCGATCGGGCGACCGGCGCTGATCATCGATGCGCTGTTCGGCGCGGGCCTCAGCCGTCCTGTCGACGGCGAGGCGCGTGAGATGATCGAGGCGATCAACGGCAACGGTGCGCCGGTGCTCGCGGTCGATCTGCCGAGCGGCATCAACGGCACCAGTGCGGCCGTGCTGGGCGTGGCGGTGAACGCCACCGAGACCGTCACCTTCTTCCGCAAGAAGCCGGCGCATCTGCTGCTGCCGGGGCGGATGCATTGCGGACACGTCCGTGTCGCCGATATCGGCATCGAGGCGCAGGTGCTGGACGAGATCGCGCCGCAGATTTTTGAGAACGATCCGGACTTCTGGGGCGCCGCCTTTCCGGTGCCGCGCATCGACGGCCACAAATACGCGCGGGGCCATGTGCTGGCGGTCTCGGGCGATGCGGCCGCGACCGGTGCAGCGCGTCTCGCCGCGCGCGGAGCGCTACGCGCCGGCGCGGGCCTGGTGACTCTGGCCACTCCGCGTGATGCTCTCGCGATCAATGCGGCTGCGCTCACCGCGGTGATGGTTCGCCCCGTCGATACCGCCATCGAGTTCGGCGAGCTGCTCGGTGACAAGCGCTACAACACCTGCATGATCGGCCCCGGCGCGGGTGTCGGCGAGCGCACCTGCGATCTCGTCCACACGGCGCTTAACGCGCAGCGGCGCCTGGTGCTCGACGCGGATGCGCTGACGAGCTTTGCCGCCAATCCCGAGCGCCTGTTCGAATCGATCAAGACGTCGCACGACAAGGTGGTGGTGCTGACACCGCACGAGGGCGAGTTCCCGCGCCTGTTCTCCGACCTCAGCAACAAATATCCGGGACGCTCGAAGATCGAGCGCGTGCGCGCCGCCGCCGAGCGCTCCGGCGCGGTCGTGCTGCTGAAGGGCCCGGACACCACGATCGCCGCGCCCGACGGCCGCGCCACCATCGCCGCCAACGCGCCGCCCTGGCTCGCTACCGCGGGCGCCGGCGACGTGCTCGCCGGCATTATCGCAGGGCTGCTGGCGCAAGGCGTGCCGGCATTCGAAGCCGCCAGCATCGCCGTGTGGATGCATGGCGAAGCGGGGAGCGAGGCGGGGCCGGGCCTGATCGCGGAGGATCTCACTGAGACGCTGCCCGCCGTTCACCGGCGGATCTATGGTGCGCTGGGGGTGGAATACTGATGCTCAGGCAGCTCGCGCTCACCGATATGGGCGCGGCGGCGCAGGTTCACCGGGCTGCATTCGACCATGCGATGCCCTGGCTCGCTGGGCTGCATATGCCGGACGAGGATCGCTGGTTCTACCGCGAGCGTGTGTTCGCGACGTGCCGCTTGTGGGGACGCTTCGACGGCGATGTACTGAGCGGGATCATCGCTTTCCGTGACGGCTGGATCGAGCAGCTTTACGTGCTTCCTGCTGTTCAAGGGCGCGGCGTCGGCACCGAACTGCTCGATGTCGCCAAGCAAGCCAGCGAACGGCTGGAGCTCTGGACTTTCCAGCGCAACACGTTGGCGCGGCGCTTCTATGAAGCGCGCGGGTTCACGCTGATCGAGCAGACCAACGGGACCCGAAACGAGGAGAAAGAACCCGACGCTCGGTACCTCTGGATGCGTAGGCCACTTGATTTGTGAAAAATTGTAGTCTAAAAACTACATGTGATTGAGCTCAAGCAAACTGAGACGTTTCGGAAGTGGCGATCACGTCTCAAGGATGAGCGTGCAAGAGCGCTGATTGCGTCGCGATTGGATCGGTTGGCTCATGGGCACCCAGGCGACGTCGAACCGGTAGGCGACGGTGTTAGCGAGCTGCGGATTCATCACGGGCCCGGATATCGCATCTATTTTCAGAAGCGGGGCAACGCGATCATCGTTTTGCTGTGTGGGGGCGACAAGAGCACGCAGGTGAAAGACATCAAGGCGGCGAAGCGCCTTGCCGAGATGTGGAGCGAATGAGATGGGCGAGAAACTGACGACCTATGACCCGGCCGAAGACCTGCAGTCTGACGAGGCCATTGCCGTGTTCATGGAAGAGGCGTTCAAGACCGAGGATGCGGCCTATATCGCTCATGCACTTGGGGTCGTCGCCCGCGCCAAGGGGATGACGCAGATCGCCAAAGAGACTGGTCTTTCTCGCGAGCAGCTCTATCGCTCGTTCAGCACCAACGGCAATCCGACGCTGAAAACGACTATTGCGGTGATGAAGGCGCTCGGGATCGAACTCACAGCCAAGCCGCACGCCTGATCGGCGCGCCTCACTCCACCCAGTACCAGCGCACCAGTCGCGGCGCTGCCCAATCGGTTACGACGGATTCCATCAGCCATCGGCCGGGACCTCTGGCCTCGAATGCGATGCGCTGGGTCTGGCCGGGTTCGATCGCGAGCGTGTCGAGCCAATACGGCTTCCAGCCGTCGTCGAGCTTGTCGAGCAGGCGGAAATGGTGGCCATGGAGATGGAAGACGGTGGCGACGGGTGCGGGGTTCTTGAGGGCCAGCACGACGGAGCGGCCGGCCTTGGCGCGAAAGGCGGGGGCGGACGACGTCGAGAAATTTGCGGGCCGTATCCACCCGGCGTCGGCTACCCCGAGCGCGACATCGAATCGAAGGGCGCCTTTCAGATCAAGCCGGTCGGGCAGCTCATTCGGAGGGAGCGGCTGCGGTGGCAACAGCGGCGCGCGCCGGTCAAGCTTGCCTGGGACAGTAAGTCGGCCGACCTGACGCGCCTCCTTGCCGTCGTGCAGCAGGAATGGGGCCGAAGCGGCCGCATCCACAAAGGCGTCGGCGCGTGCGCCGGGGGCCAGCACCAGGGCGCCGTTGCGAGCCGTGAACGGCTCGGCCGGCTGTCCGTCCAGGGCCAGCACCTGGATCTCGTGACTTTCCAATTTGATCGCCAGAACAGAACGTTGCGAGCCGTTGATAAAGCGCAGCCGCAGCCGCTCATTCGCCGAAGCTGAGAGTTCGAATGAAGTCGTTCCGTTGATTGTATAGAGCGGGGATGTGTCCTTCGGGTCCCGGCCCGGGACAAGCGCGGTCCCATCCGGCCGCAGCCGCCATTCCTCGATCAAGAGGACCACGTCGCGATCAGCGGCGACCGCGTTGGTCTCGGTGGCGATAATCGGAAGGGGGCGGGCGGGCTGCTTCAGGCCGTCCTCGAACAGCCGGAAGTCGGCCAGCAGGGTTCCGGCGTTTGGCACTGAAATGATTGATGTTTCCGTCGCCTCCGGGGCCGTCGGCGCGCGTCCGCGAAGCGGGTCGGCGGCGGCCGGGCCATTCAGGCCGTACCAGACTGGTGCAAGCGGTACAGGCAGGTCGTTGCGAAAGACCACCTCGCAGCGGTCGCCACGTTTGAGACGGACGTCCCCCAGGTGGCTTACGGCGGCCAGCTCCCAGACGGGTGTCGGCGGTTGATTCGGCCTCAGAGCCAGCGTTGCCGGCCTTGCCTGCAGCGCGAGCTGGGCGGTCACGAGCGGACCTGCGCCGCCGGCGATCAGCCCGGCCGCAGAGGCCCCGACGCCGAGTCCAAGTCCGGCCAAAACCTCGCGCCTCGTCGGGTCGAATATCCGCGTTTTCATCGCCGATCCGGACCACGCCGTGCTGGATAAGTCCAGCCGTCGTGCCTAGGTGAAGCCTGCCTCGATCGGGCCATTTTTTTGCTGCGAACAGGCGGGCACATGCTATAAGCCCGCCGCCCGCGGCATCGCGGCCGGTCTTGATGCAAATTTACGCGGGCGTGGCGGAACTGGTAGACGCGCTGGATTTAGGTTCCAGTGACGAAAGTTGTGGGGGTTCGAGTCCCTCCGCCCGCACCAAGCGCTTTCAGCGTTTGCACGGATTACGCGATCTGCTCCCGCGCGGATGTTTGTCCGCCGGAAGCCGGTCCGATGAACCACCGGCGTTGAGGCGTTCGCCTCGCGCCGGATCGATTAATGACAGCGCCCCGACGCATGCGCGCCGGGACCGAACGAGAAGAAGATTGGACACCATGCAGGTCACAGAAACCCTCTCGGAAGGTTTGAAGCGCGAGTTCAAGATCAGCGTTCCCGCGTCTGATCTCGACGCCAAGGCCGGTGCCAAGCTCGTCGACCTCAAGGACAAGGTCCGCATCAACGGCTTCCGTCCCGGCAAGGTGCCGGTCACGCACCTCAAGAAGGTCTATGGCCGCTCGGTGATGGCCGAGACCATCGACCAGACCATCCGCGACACCAACACGCAGCTGTTCTCCGAGCGCGGCTTCCGCCTGGCGACCGAACCGAAGATCACCATGCCGACCGAGCAGGCCGAGGTCGAGGAGCTGCTCAACGGCAAAACCGATCTGACCTACACGGTTGCGATCGAGGTGGTACCGTCGATCGCGCTCGCCGACTTCAAGACCTTCGAGGTCGAGAAGCCCGTCGCCGAAGTCACCGACGCCGACGTCGACGAGGCGATCAAGCGCATCGCCGATTCGAACCGTGGCTATGCCGCGAAGGGCGAGGGCGCCAAGGCCGAGTCGGGTGATCGCGTCACCGTCGCCTTCAAGGGCACCATCAACGGCGAAGCCTTCGAGGGCGGCGCCGGCGAGGGCATCCAGGTCGTGATCGGATCCAACACCTTCATCCCCGGCTTCGAAGAGCAGCTCACCGGCATCGCCACTGACGAGACCCGCACGCTGAAGGTGGCGTTCCCCAAGAACTACATGAACGACAAGCTCGCGGGCCAGCCGGCCGAGTTCGAGACCACCGCGACGCTGATCGAGGCGCCGCAGGATCTCGCGATCGACGACGAGTTCGCCAAGACGCTCGGCCTCGAATCGCTGGACAAGCTGAAGGAAGCGGCACGCGAGCGGCTGGTCGCCGAGTTCGCGACCGCGACGCGCCAGCGCGTCAAGCGTGCGCTGCTCGACCGCCTCGACGAGGCCCATCGCTTCGAGGCTCCGCCCTCGCTGGTGGACGAGGAGTTCAATCTGATGTGGAACTCGGTGAAGGCCGAGATGGACTCCGCCGGCAAGACCTTCGCCGACGAGGACACCACCGAAGACGCCGCCAAGGAAGAGTACCGCAAGATCGCCGATCGCCGCGTGCGGCTCGGCCTCGTGCTCTCCGAGATCGGCGAGAAGAACAAGATCTCCGTGACCGACGACGAGGTCGGCCGCGCCGTGATCGAGCGGGCGCGCTCGATGCCGGGCCGCGAGAAGGAGGTCTGGGACTATTACCGCAGCAACGCCCAAGCGTTGGCCCAGCTTCGTGCACCGATCTATGAGGACAAGGTGGTCGACTTCATCCTCGAGCTTGCCAAGGTGACCGAGAAGAAGGTCTCGCGCGACGATCTCTACAAGGACGACGAGGCGGAAAAGACCGCCGCCTGAGGGCTGCAGGAGAGCCTTTAGGATAGCCGTGCATTAAGGATGATCAGCGAAGAGGTCGAGCTAGCCAGGTGGCCGGCTGGGCCTCTTTGTACGAATCAGCTTCAACTGCCGCACGGATTAAGCCTTAATTCGCTCCGCACTTGTCAGGAACGAATTGGGCTATATCTGTCGCTACGCCTTCTGCTTCTGCCAAGTTCTTCTACTAAGTCTTCTGCCAAGTTCCTGCATCACGGGACGTCCATCGGCCTTCCGGCAGATCCAGCCCCGACTGGCAGCCGGGACTGGCGGTGTCCGCCTCTTCAAAACCCTAGGTGACTCATGCGCGATCCGGTTGAAACCTACATGAACCTCGTGCCCATGGTGGTCGAGCAGACCAACCGTGGCGAGCGCGCCTACGACATTTTCTCGCGCCTTCTGAAGGAGCGCATCATCTTCCTGACCGGGCCGGTCGAGGACGGCATGTCGACGCTGATCGTCGCGCAGCTGTTGTTCCTTGAGGCGGAAAATCCGAAGAAGGAAATCTCGATGTACATCAACTCGCCGGGCGGCGTGGTGACGTCGGGCCTCGCGATCTACGACACCATGCAGTTCATTCGCCCGCCGGTCTCGACGCTGTGCACGGGACAGGCCGCCTCGATGGGCTCGTTGCTGCTCTGTGCCGGCGAGAAGGACATGCGCTTCTCGCTGCCGAACGCGCGCATCATGGTGCATCAGCCCTCCGGCGGCTTCCAGGGCCAGGCCACCGACATCATGCTGCACGCCCAGGAAATCCTGAACCTGAAGAAGCGGCTCAACGAGATCTACGTGAAACACACCGGCCAGACCTACAAGGCGATCGAGGATGCGCTGGAACGCGACAAGTTCCTGACCGCGAGCGACGCCAAGGAGTTTGGCCTGGTCGACAGGGTTATCGACAAGCGCGCCGAGGAAACCGCGGCGCCGAAGACCCCGTAGCACTACTGTGACGGCGACCCCTTTGGGATCGCCGGCACCATCAGGGAGCGTTCACGTTAAGGACACGTGCGCGCGTCGCAAAACGCAGTTTTGCGCCCTGCGACAGGCAGAAAGTTCCGCTTTCGTGCTTGTTTTTCGTGGCAATCCAGCAACGCCGGGGTGATTTCGATCACTTCGCCCGTGCCAAGACCGGAAATCACGGTATTGTCACGGGTAGCCGGCGCCCCTCGATTAGCGAATTCTTGATAGTCGGGTGACAGCATGGTTCGCTACGACTGATCGGCTATGATCGCGGAGATATCGAGTGACCGTGATTCGCACGGCATGTAACGCGTAGGGTCTTTTTTGGTACGGAATTTGCTCTATTTGAAGGACTGTACCGGCTGTCGTGCCGGAATAGGGCGATCGAGCGGACGGGATCGAACCGCGGACGGAGACATGAATGAGTAAGGTCGGCACGAGCGACTCCAAGAACACGCTGTATTGCTCGTTCTGCGGCAAGAGCCAGCACGAAGTGCGCAAACTGATCGCGGGTCCCACGGTCTTCATCTGCGACGAGTGCGTTGAGCTCTGCATGGACATCATTCGCGAGGAGAACAAATCCTCGCTGGTGAAGTCGCGCGACGGGATTCCGACGCCGAAGGAAATCTGCAAGGTGCTGGACGATTACGTGATCGGCCAGAACCATGCGAAGAAGGTCCTCTCGGTCGCGGTGCATAATCACTACAAGCGCCTCAACCACCAGACCAAGCACAACGACGTCGAGCTTGCGAAGTCGAACATCCTGCTGATCGGTCCGACCGGTTCGGGCAAGACGCTGCTCGCGCAGACGCTCGCTCGCATCCTGGACGTGCCGTTCACGATGGCGGATGCGACGACGCTGACCGAAGCCGGCTATGTCGGCGAGGACGTCGAGAACATCATCCTGAAGCTGCTCCAGGCCGCCGACTACAATGTCGAGCGTGCCCAGCGCGGCATCGTCTATATCGACGAAATCGACAAGATCAGCCGCAAGTCCGACAATCCCTCGATCACGCGCGACGTGTCGGGAGAGGGCGTGCAGCAGGCACTGCTCAAGATCATGGAAGGCACGGTGGCTTCGGTCCCGCCGCAGGGCGGGCGCAAGCATCCGCAGCAGGAATTCCTGCAGGTGGACACCACCAACATCCTGTTCATCTGCGGCGGTGCGTTCTCGGGTCTTGAAAAGATCATCTCGGCACGCGGACGTTCGACCTCGATCGGTTTCGCCGCCCAGGTGCTCGCGCCGGAAGACCGCCGTACCGGCGAGATATTCCGTCACGTAGAGCCGGAGGATCTCCTGAAGTACGGCCTGATCCCGGAATTCGTCGGCCGTCTGCCCGTCGTGGCGACGCTGGAGGATCTGGACGAAGCTTCGCTCAAGAAGATCCTGGTCGAGCCGAAGAACGCGCTGGTGAAGCAGTACCAGCGGCTGTTCGAGATGGAGAACATCGAGCTGACCTTCGCCGACGAGGCGCTTGGCGCGGTGGCCCGAAGGGCGATCGAGCGCAAGACCGGTGCGCGCGGGCTGCGTTCGATCCTCGAGGCGATCCTGCTCGAGACCATGTTCGACCTGCCGGGCCTCGAAGGTGTGGAAGAAGTCGTGATTTCCCGCGAAGTCGTGGAAGGAACGGCGCGTCCGCTCTACATCTACGCCGATCGGTCCGATCGCGCCGTTGAGAACGCCAGCGCCTGATTTGCGGCGCTGGAACGCTCCAATCGTCTCCTCAAGCAAGGGCTGCGGAAAGTATCTCCGCAGCCGGTGTTGCGTCGCTTATTTGCGTGCGTAAGCGCCTGATGGCGCGCGTCTTCAATGACTTGACACCCCCCGGGTCGATAGCCACCTAATGTCGGCGGCGAGCAAAAATTCTCTTCAAGATTCGCCTCAGTTCCGATCCGGCGAGCCGGTCCAACCTCAAAAGGACCGACCGGTTTTGCCGATCACCTCGGCACCTTGTGGCGGTTGCGCATGAGCATGGCGGGCTGCGTGCAAGGGGGCAAAGCAAAAGGAAAAGGCCATGACCAATCCAAAACCCAGGCCAACCATCGTTCATGGCGAAACGCACGCTTATCCCGTGCTGCCGCTGCGCGACATCGTCGTCTTCCCGCACATGATCGTTCCGCTCTTCGTCGGCCGCGAGAAGTCGATCCGCGCGCTCGAAGAGGTGATGAAGAACGACGCGCTGATCATGCTCGCGACCCAGAAGAACGCGTCCGACGATGATCCGGCACCCGATTCCATTTACGAGACCGGTACGCTTGCCAGCGTGCTCCAGCTCTTGAAGCTTCCCGACGGCACCGTGAAGGTGCTGGTCGAAGGGCTCGAGCGAGCGCGCGTGCAGAAGTACACCGATCGCGCCGACTATTACGAAGCAACGGCGATTGCGCTCGCTGACACCGATGCGAAGTCGGTCGAGGCGGAGGCCATGGCGCGCTCGGTCGTGTCCGACTTCGAGAGCTATGTGAAGCTCAACAAGAAGATCTCGGCCGAGGTGGTCGGCGTCGTGCAGGCGATCACCGATTTCGCCAAGCTCGCCGACACCGTCGCCTCGCATCTCGCCGTCAAGATCGCGGATCGCCAGGGCATCCTGGAGACGCTGTCGGTCACGCAGCGCCTCGAGAAGGTGCTGGGCCTGATGGAGAGCGAGATCTCGGTGCTCCAGGTCGAGAAGCGCATCCGCTCGCGCGTCAAGCGCCAGATGGAGAAGACCCAGCGCGAGTACTATCTCAACGAGCAGATGAAGGCGATCCAGAAGGAGCTCGGCGACGACGACGGTCGCGACGAGCTCGCCGATCTCGAAGAGAAGATCTCCAAGACCAAGCTCTCCAAGGAAGCGCGCGAGAAGGCGCAGCATGAATTGAAGAAGCTGCGCCAGATGTCGCCGATGTCCGCGGAAGCGACTGTCGTGCGCAACTATCTGGATTGGCTGCTGTCGATCCCGTGGAACAAGAAGTCCAAGGTGAAGAAGGATCTGGAGGCCGCGCAGGCGGTTCTGGATGCCGATCACTATGGGCTGGAGAAGGTCAAGGACCGCATCGTCGAGTATCTCGCCGTGCAGTCGCGCGCCAACAAGTTGACCGGCCCGATCCTGTGCCTGGTCGGCCCTCCCGGCGTCGGCAAGACCTCGCTCGGCAAATCGATCGCGAAGGCGACGGGGCGCGAATTCGTTCGCGTCTCGCTCGGCGGCGTGCGCGACGAGGCCGAGATCCGCGGTCATCGTCGCACCTATATCGGTTCGATGCCCGGCAAGATCATCCAGTCGATGCGGAAGGCGAAGTCGTCCAATCCGCTGTTCCTGCTGGACGAGATCGACAAGATGGGCGCCGATTTCCGCGGCGATCCGTCCTCGGCGCTGCTCGAGGTCCTAGACCCCGAGCAGAACGCGACCTTCAACGACCACTACCTCGAGGTCGACTACGATCTGTCTAACGTGATGTTCATCACGACCGCGAATACGCTCAATATTCCCGGCCCCCTGATGGACCGCATGGAGATAATCCGGATCGCGGGCTACACCGAGAACGAGAAGGTCGAGATCGCGCGCAAGCACCTGATCCCGAACGCGGTGTCCAAGCATGGCCTGGACTCCAAGGAGTTCTCGATCGACGACGACGCGCTGCTGCTTCTGATCCGCCGCTACACCCGCGAAGCGGGCGTGCGTAACCTGGAGCGTGAGCTCTCCACACTCGCCCGCAAGGCGGTGAAGGAGCTGATGATCTCCAAGAAGAAGTCGGTCAAGGTCACCGAGAAGACTCTGGAAGAGTTCCTCGGCGTCCCGAAGTACCGCTTCGGCGAGATCGAGAGCGAGCCGCAGGTCGGCATCGTCACCGGACTTGCCTGGACCGATGTCGGCGGCGAGTTGCTGACGATCGAAGGCGTCATGATGCCCGGCAAGGGCAAGATGACGGTCACGGGCAATCTGCGCGACGTGATGAAGGAGTCGATCTCGGCAGCGGCGTCCTACGTCCGCTCGCGCGCGATCGTCTACGGCATCGAGCCGCCGCTGTTCGACCGGCGCGACATCCACGTGCACGTGCCGGAAGGCGCGACGCCGAAGGACGGTCCGTCGGCGGGCGTGGCGATGGCCACCGCAATCATCTCGGTCATGACCGGCATCCCGGTCCGCCACGATGTCGCGATGACCGGCGAGATCACGCTGCGCGGCCGCGTGCTGCCGATCGGCGGCCTGAAGGAGAAGCTGCTGGCTGCTGCCCGCGGCGGCATCAAGACGGTGCTGATCCCCGAGGACAACGCCAAGGATCTCACGGAGATTTCCGATGCGATCAAGGGCGGCATGGAGATCATCCCGGTCTCCCGCCTCGACGACGTCGTCGCCAAGGCGCTGGTGAAGAAGCCGGTGCCGATCGTCTGGGAAGAGGACACCAAGGTGACGGTGAAGCCGGACGGCGACGAAGCCGCTGGCGGCCTGACCGCTCACTGAGATCGCAGCTCGAAAAAGATGATAAAACGGCGCCTTCGGGCGCCGTTTTTGTTTGGGGGCAGCGGATGACGACAATGCACATCGACGGGCAATGCCATTGCGGCCAGATCACCTTTGAAGCGGAGATCGATCCCGAGACGGTGTCGGTCTGCCACTGCCGGGACTGCCAGACCCTGACGGGCTCGCCGTTCAGGGTGACCGCGATCTGCACCAAGGTCGACGTGAAGCTGACCAGCGGAACCCCCAGGATCTACGGCAAGCGTGGCGCCAACGGCCGGATGCGCTTTCAGCACTTCTGTGCCGAGTGCGGTTCCCCGCTGTTCACGAGCGGCGAGGGCGACCAGGAGGACGACTGGGGTATCCGCTGGGGCAGCATCCGCCAGCGCGACACATTGCGGCCCATCAGGCAGATCTGGTGCCAGTCGGCGGCGGTCTGGATCGACGCGGTGCCGCTGCTGCCGGGCCGGCCGGGGGATTGAGCTTCGGGTTGCCCAGCCGTAGCCCGCGAGCGAGCGAAGGCTGGTGGGCGGTCACGGATTCGAACCGCGGACCCTCTCGGTGTAAACGAGATGCTCTAACCAGCTGAGCTAACCGCCCCACGGCGCCTCTTTAGCGCCCCCGCGGGTGTTGGAGCAAGAGGCGGCCACACCGCAAACTGCTCTCATTTGGGCCGCTTGATGAGCTTCCGGCGTGGTATCACGACCGGCAAAACGACAGAGGCTCCAATGGAACAACCGAGCGGACACGAGCAGAACGCCGATCAGATCGCTTACTGGAATGGCCCCAGCGGGCAGCGCTGGGCCGATCGCCATGCGGCGCAGGAGAGCCTGCTCGGGCCCATTGCCGACGTGCTGATCGCCCGCGCCTGGCCGAAGCCGGGTGAGCGCGTCCTCGACGTCGGCTGCGGCTCCGGTGCGACGACGTTCGCGTTCGCGAAGGCTGTCGCGCCTGATGGCTTCGCGCTCGGGCTCGACGTCTCCGAGCCGATGCTGTCGCAGGCACGCGCGTTTGCGCCAAAAGGCCTGCCGCTCGATTTCGTGCTGGCGGATGCGACGGTGCATTCGTTCGAGCCGGCGAGTTTTGACCTGCTGGCCTCGCGCTTCGGCGTGATGTTCTTCGCCGATCCGATCGCGTCTTTCACTAATCTCCGCCGCGCACTGAAGCCGACGGGGCGGCTGGCGTTTGCCTGCTGGCGCGAGCCGAAGGAAAATCCCTGGATGATGGCGCCGTTGATGGCGGTCTACAAACATGTGCCCAAGATGCCACCGGTCGGGCCGGACGAGCCGGGCCCGTTCGCCTTTGCTTCCGAAGAGCACGTGACACGCATCCTGAAAGGCGCGGGCTTCGTCGACGTCGCGATGGAGCCGCACAATCTCGCGATGGATGTCGCGATCGGCGGCGGGCTCGATGCCGCCGTCGAGGGCTCGCTCCAGATCGGCCCGGCCAGCCGCGCGCTGCAGGGCCATCCTCCGGAGACATATACCGCGGCAAAAGCCTCGATCCGCGAGATGCTGGCGCCGTTCCTGAAGGGGCAGAGCGTGGCGCTCCAGGGCGCGATCTGGATCGTGACGGCGAAGGCGGCGTAGGCGTCGCTGTCTAGGCGTCGCCGTCGCCAAACACTCGGTGTCGTCCCGGCCTAGTGCGCAATTGCGCACGGGGCCGGGACCCATAACCCCAGCGAGAAGTTGCGGCACGAGGCTGATAACCACGAGTCTTCGTTAAACTACTCCCTGTGGCTATGGGTCCCGGATCAGCGCTCCGCTTCGCTGCGCTTGTCCGGGACGACAGCGGAGATTGCAGCCCCCACGCAGCTTCCTCACACCACATCATCCGGCGCCAGCGCGCAGCCGTTGTCGGGATGGGTCTCGACCTGAAGGGTGGTGTGGCCGATGCGGTGGGAGCTCTTCAGCATCTGCGCGGTCTCCATCAGGAAGGCATCGCCGGCGCCGGTGGGCATGACGAGGTGGCAGGTCAGCGCCGTCTCGGTGGTCGAGATCGGCCAGACGTGGAGATCGTGGATCGCAGTGACGCCGGGCCTCCCCAGCAGAAGGATCTTGATCGCGGCAATGTCGGTGCCCCTGGGCGCCGCCGCCATCGACATGTCGAGGGAGCCGCGCAGCAGGCTGGTGGTGCTCCAGAGGATGGTGGCGCAGATGACGAGGCTGGTGACGGGATCGAGCCAGAGCCAGCCGGTCCAGATGATCAGCGCCGCCGAGACGACGACGCCGAGCGAGACCGCGGCGTCGGCCGCCATGTGCAGATAGGCGCCTTCGATGTTGATGTCGTCCTTGCGTCCGCGCGCGAACAGCATGGCGGTAAAACCGTTGATGAGGATGCCGATGCCGGCGACGACCATCACGGTGATGCCGGCGACAGGCTCCGGTTCACGGAGGCGCAAAAACGCTTCCCAGCCGATCGCGCCGGTTGCGACCAGCAGGAACACCGCGTTCGCCAGCGCCGCCAGGATGGTGGAGGCGCGCAGGCCATAAGTGAAGCGTCCGCTCGGCGCGCGCCGCGCCGCGATCGATGCGCACCAGGCCACGACCAGGCCGAGCACGTCGGAAAGATTATGGCCGGCGTCGGCAAGCAGGGCAGTGGAGTTGCCGATATAGCCGTAGACGGCCTCGGCCACCACCAGCGCCGTGTTGAGCGAGATGCCGATCGCGAACGCCTTGCCGAAACTGGCGGGCGCATGGACATGCGCGTGGCTATGCCCATGACCATGCGAATGACCGGCATGATCATGGTGATGATGACCGTGATGGTCGTGGCTGCCCACCTCTAGCGCTCCCCGGAAGCTGCCAAATCAGGCGTCATTGTAGGCGTTTCGGCAGCCCCGTCACGGCGGAACAGCACGTAGAGCGCCGGCAGCACCAGGAGCGTCAGGACGGTCGAGGAGATGATGCCGCCGATCACCACGGTTGCAAGCGGCCGCTGCACCTCGGCGCCGGCCCCGGTGGCAAGGGCCATTGGTACGAAGCCGAGGGACGCCACCAGCGCCGTCATCAGCACCGGACGCAGGCGTGTCAGCGCGCCCTCGCGGACCGCGTCGGCGACGGGGTGCCCCTCGCTGCGCAGCCGCTCGATGAAGGCGATGATGACGAGCCCGTTGAGCACGGCCACGCCCGACAGCGCGATGAAGCCGACGCCGGCGCTGATCGACAGCGGGATGCCGCGCAGCAGCAGCGCCATGACGCCGCCGGTCAGCGCCAGCGGCACGCCGGAGAACACGAGCGCCGCATCCGCCGCCGATCCCATGCCCATGAACAGCAGCAGGAACACCAGCAGCAGCGCCACCGGCACGACCAGCGTCAGCCGCTTGGTCGCCGAGACCAATTGCTCGAACTGTCCGCCCCAGCCGATCCAATAGCCCGGTGGCAGCTTGACCTTCTCTGCGACGGCTGCCTCCGCCTCGGTGACGAAGGAGCCGAGATCGCGCGCGCGGACATTGGCAGTGACGACGATGCGCCGCTTGCCGTTCTCGCGGCTGATCTGGTTGGGGCCGGGCGTCGCATCGACGGTTGCGACCGACGACAGTGGCACATAGCGCATCTGGGCGAGGGGCGGGGCGGGCAATGCCGTCCGGATTGGCGCACCGACTGCTGCTTCCTCGCCCGGCGGCAGCGGGATCGGGATCGCCCGGATGGCCTCGAGATTGCCGCGCAGGTGTTCCGGCAGGCGCACGACGATGTCGAAGCGACGGTCGCCCTCGAACAGCTTGCCGGCCGACTTGCCGCCCACCGCGATTTCGACAATGCCCTGCACCTCGCTGATGCTGAGCCCGTACCGGGCGAGCGCCTGGCGGTCGAGACGGACGGTGAGGATCGGCAGGCCAGAGATCTGCTCGATCTTGACGTCGCTGGCGCCGCGAATACGGCGGATCGCCGCCTCCACCTGTTTTGCCGCGCCTTGCAGGATATCGAGATCGTCGCCGAAGACCTTGACGCCAACGTCGCTGCGCACACCGGAGATCAGCTCGTTGACGCGGAACTGGATCGGCTGGGAGATCTCATAGGCGCTGCCTGGGATGTCGTCTGCGGCACGGTCGATGGCCTCGATCACGTCCGACTTGGGCCTGCCCGGGTCGGGCCATTCGGCGCGCGGCCTCAGCATGATGTAGCCGTCGGTCTGCGCCGGCGACATCGGATCGGTTGCGATCTCCGCGGTGCCGATGCGGGTGAAGAACTCCTTCACCTCCGGAATCTGCTTGATGCGCTTCTCCAGCGCCTTTTGCAGGTCCAGCGACTGGGTCAGGCTGGTGCCGGGAATCCGGATCGAGGCCAGCGCGACGTCGCCTTCGTCCAGGCTCGGAATGAACTCACCGCCCATGCGCGCGGCGGCAACGCAGCTTGCGACCACGATGATGGCGGCCATGATTGCGACGCCGAGGCGATGGTCGATCGCAAGCCGGAGCAGGGGGAGATAGGCGCGCTTCGCCAGCCGCATGAACAGGTTTTCTTGTTCGGATACCTTGCCGGTGACGAAGATGGCGACCGCCGCCGGGACGAAGGTGATTGAGAACAGCACCGCGGCGCCCAGCGCCATCAGCACCGTCAGCGCCATGGGCGTGAACATCTTGCCTTCGACGCCGGTCAGCGTCAGCACGGGCAGGTAGACCACCGCGATGATCAGTGTTCCGAACAGGCTCGGCTTGATGACCTCGCTCGACCCGCGCCGGATCGCGCGCAGCCGTTCGGAGATCGTGAGCAGGCCGCCTTTCTCGCGCTGGGCCTCGGCCAGCATGCGCAGGCAGTTCTCGACGATGATCACGGCGCCGTCGACGATGATGCCGAAATCGATCGCGCCCAGGCTCATCAGGTTCGCACTGACCCTGGTCTCGACCATGCCGGTGACCGTCATGGCCATGGACAGCGGAATGACGCAGGCCACCACCAGCGCGGCGCGGATGTTGCCGAGGATCAGGAACAGCACGGCCACGACCAGCGCCGCGCCCTCCACCAAATTGTTCTCGACCGTGCGGATGGTGGCTTCGACCAGATCAGTGCGGTCGTAGACGGTCCGCGTCACGACGCCGTCGGGCAGCGATTTGGCTATATCCTCAAGCCGGGCCGCGACACGGCGCGCCACGGTGCGGCTGTTCTCGCCGATCAACAGCATGGCGGTGCCGAGCACGGTTTCCTCGCCATCGCGCGTCGCGGCTCCCGTGCGCAGGTCGCGGCCTTCGGTAACGGTCGCGATATCCCTGATCCTGACGGGATTGCCGCCGCGCGAGCCGATGACGATGTCCCTGAGTTCGCCGACATTGCCTACCTGGCCCGGCGAGCGGACCAGATATTGTTCGCCGTTGCGCTCGATATAGCCGGCGCCGACATTGGCGTTGTTGGCGGCGAGCGCCGTCATGACGTCGCGAAAGCCGAGCCGGTAGGCCATCAGCTTGCCGGGATCGGGCAGCACGTGGAATTGCCGCTCGAAGCCGCCGATGGTGTTCACCTCGATCACCCCCGGCACATTGCGAAGCTGCGGCTTGATGATCCAGTCCTGCACGGTGCGCAAATCGGTCAGCGAATAGTCGTGGCCAAGTTGGGTCTTCGCGCCCGCCTTGGCCTCGACGGTGTACATGAAGATTTCGCCGAGCCCGGTCGAGACCGGTCCCATCGCGACCTCGACGCCGACCGGGAGCTGGTCCTTCACCTGCTGGATCCGTTCGCCGACGAGCTGGCGGGCAAAATAGATGTCCGTGCCGTCCTTGAAGACGACCGTCACGTGGCTCAGGCCGTAGCGCGACAGCGAGCGGGTGTAGTCGAGCTTGGGCAGCCCGCCCATTGCGGTCTCGACGGGAAAGGTGATGCGCTGCTCGGTTTCCAGCGGCGAATAGCCGGGGGCGCGGGTGTTGATCTGGACCTGGACGTTGGTGATGTCGGGGACGGCGTCGATCGGAAGGCGCTGGAAATTCCAGGCGCCGAAAGCGACGGCGCCGAGCGCGAGCAGCAGGACGAGCCAGCGCTGCTGCAGCGAGACGGCGATGAGACGCTCAATCATGCTCGGCCTCGCCCTTGCCCATCTCCGCCTTCACGACAAAGCTGTTTTCCGCGACGTAATGCTCGCCAGCCGATAGGCCGGCCCTGATCTCGACGTGGCGGGGATCGAAATCGCCAAGCTCCACCGGGCGCGCTTCGATCTTGTCGCCATCCTCGCGGACGAACACGATGGTCCTGTTCTCCAGCGTCTGGATCGCGCTTCGGCGCACGGCAACCGCGACGTTGCGCGCGGCGAGGATCAGCCGTGCCGTGACGAACAGGCCGGGACGCAAGCGTCCGTCCGGATTTGGCAGCACCACGCGCGCCAGCGCGGTCTGGGTCTCGCTGCTGCCGATCGGGGCCATGTAGGAGATCGTGCCCTTGATTTCGCCACGGCCGTCGTCGGGATCGATCAGCACCTCGTCGTTGAGGCGAACGCGCCGCAGGTCCTGTCGGTAGATCGACAGATCGACCCAGATGGTGGAGAGGTCGGCGACGACGAAGGCCGGCTTTTGCTCGGAGGCGTATTCGCCGAGCGAGATCTGCCGTTCGATGACGGTGCCGGCAATCGGCGCCTTGAGCTCGTAGACGGTGAGGCTCTGGTTGCTCTCGATCGCGGCGAGCAGATCGTCCTTGCCGACCTTGTCGCCGATGCGCTTCTGGATCGATTTGGCGACGCCCGGAAAGCGCGGCGTCACCTGCACCACGGCTTCCTGGTTGGCGCGCAGGATGCCGTTGAAGGCGAGCGTGTCGGTCAGCGTGACGCTCCCGGCTTCTGCCAGCGTCACGCCTGCGGCTGCGAGCTTGACGTCGGAGATGCGGATCCGGTCGGCGCCGTGCTCGTCCTGCTCGACATGGTCGTTCGGCTTCTCCGGCTTCTTGTCCGCGGCGTGTTGGGCGTGCTCCACCCTGGCCGGGCCTAGCAGGGAATAGCCGTATGCGCCGAGTGCGGCGGCAAACAATGCGACGAGGATGGTGGAGGACGTCTTCATCGTGCGCTCTCCCGCGCCAGCGTGAAGGGATTGCCGACGAGGCCTTCGATGGTCGCCACCCCCGCGTGGAAATTCTGCAGCGCCTCCTGCTCGCGCAGCCGCGCCTGGGTGACGCTCGCCTGGGCGTCGAGCACTTCGAGCAGGCTGAAGCGGCCCTGGCCGTAGCCTTGCGCGATGGCGTCAGAGGCTTCGGTCGCCTTGGGTATGGCGCTCTCGCGCAGCACCGCGAGTTCGCGCAGCGAGCCTTGGAGCGAGTCGTAGGCGCGGCCGGCGACCACGATCAGCGTGTTGCGGTTGGCCTCGCGCTCGGCCCTGGTCTTGGCGAGGCTTTCCTGCGCCGAGAGGATATTGCCCTGGTTCTGGTCGAACACGGGGATCGGCACCGAGACGGTGAGGCGCGCCGCGTCGTCATTGGTCTCGTTGAAATGGCGCCAGCCGGCGGCGATCCGGACGTCGGGGTAGGGCCGCAGCCGCGCCAGCAGCAGCTCGGCGTTGCGCTGGGCATAGATCGCGGTCCAGCGCACCAGCTGCGGATTGGCATCGATCGCGGCGACGACCGACTGGAATGTCGGGGGGCGTCCCATGGTGTCGAGCCGTCCGGAGACCTCGCCGAATTTCGGAGCCGCGTCGCCCATCAAGACCGCAAGCTCGCGCCGGGCGCTGGCCAGCGTCGCCTTGAACCGCTCGCGGTCGGCCTTTACGAGGGCGGATGCCACTTCCGCACGGCCGGTCTCGGCCGGCGAGGAGGCGCCGGCCTCGACGCGGCGGCGTAAAAGGGGTGTCAGCCGGTCAATGGCGGTGATCTGCTCGTCGAGGATCTGGATGCGCCGCTGTGCGCCGAGCACGCTGAGGAACGCGATCGCGGTCTCCGACAGCACCTCCAGCCTGACGGCCTTGCGCTGGATCGCGGCGACCTCGATGCCGGCGACACCAGCTGCAATCCGCGCGTCGCGCTTGCCGAACAGCTCGAAGGCCTGGCTGATCTGCAGCGTGGTCTCGGCCGATCGCGTGCCGCGATAGATGCCGGACCCGAACGAATTGTCCTGTTCGTAGGTCAGTTCCGGATTGAGAAGCGCACCTGCCTGGATGCGCTGGCCCGTGGCGATACCGACATCGCGCTCCGCCGCGGTCAGCCGCGGGCTTGTGGCCAGCGCGCGCGAGAGCGCACTCCGCATCGTCAGAGTCTGGGCGTGAGACGGCGCAAGCGCCGATCCGGCAATCAGACACGCTGCCGCGCACGCCAGGCGCGCGGCCATTCCCCTGCAAAACATGAAACCGACCTGTGAAGGATGAACCTCATGGGCGCGAATGGCGCCCGACCAAATCCGTTCAGGCGATCTGTTTGGGAGGCGGGGAGTCGGTATCGGGAACAATGCCGGCGAGCCGGGGTGCGGGTTGCGGGCGCGATGCGGACACGAGCCCGATCGATGTGGCCGGTGGCGCCGGCTGCGCCACCGTCACCGAGAAGCAGCCATGGCAATGATGCCCACCGATTGCCTTGTGGTCGTTGTGATCTGTGGAGCCGTCAAGGACCGCGCTGATCTCCGAGCCGCCACCCGGCGTGGTGACGTCGATGTCGTGCAGACCATGCAGCGCGCCCGCGAGCAGGTAGACAACCGCGATCAGCACAGACAGCAGCCCGCGCCAGTTGCGCGGCCGGCAAGATCCTGAGGGCTGGCGGTTGGCGAGCACGACGTCACTCTGGTTGCGGTCTGCGCCCGGCCTAGCATGGGGGCCGGAACAGTGTCGACCCGCAACATTGTTACGTCCCTGGAACAATTGCCGCAGCGATGGCGAAGACGGCAGCTCTTCTCATTGGCGCGTGATCAAACTCAGCTGAGCATCGGCTACCGCTCCGCGTGCTGCGTCCGGCATGTCGCCGGTGTGGCCGGCTTCGACCGTGACGACGGCGCGACAGCCGGCTTCCATGGCGCGTTCCAGCCATTTGATGGCTTCATCGATCCACTGGTCGTGGTGCTCGGGATCGGCGATTGCCTTTTCCCGGAATGCATCTGCCTGATGAAGGCACGCGGTCCTGCGATCCACGCTGCTCTCCCGATCCGGAAGTTCCGCCCCGACCGCATCCTTGATGATCGGCGAGCCGGCGTCGTTAACATAGGACAGGAACCGCCGCCCAAAAAGAAAGCCCCAGCCGGGACTGACCGGCTGGGGCTTTCGTGCTCACAAACTTCATCCTTGGGACTTGGACAGATAATCCGCATCGCGCCGGTTCGTTCCCGCAGGTTCGGTCCAATTTGGAACGTTCCTTGTTCGTTGTGATTAGCGACGAGGAGAAACTGAGGAGGACAGACCATGGACGGATTGATTTATCTCATCGGCTTGATCGTGGTGGTCATGGCGATCTTGTCGTTCTTCGGCCTGCGTTGAGAGAGCGGCGATGACGATGGAAACTCTCATACGGGAAGACATCATGGAAGGTGGCGGGGTCGCTGCCGACGACCGGCGCACCATCCAGTGGAGCTCGGTCATCGCAGGCGCTTTGGCTGCCGGCGCAATGTCGTTCATCCTGGTCGGATTTGGAGTCGCCGTCGGCCTAGGCGTCAGTTCAGCCTCGCCGACATGGCGCGATGCATCGGCGGCACTGGCTTTGCTGTCGGGGCTGTACCTGATCATTCAGGCGATCGTCAGCTTCGGCTTTGGCGGCTATATCGCCGGCCGGACGACGCGACCAGCCCCGGCGGTCACAACGATCGAAGACGACGGCGAACGGCGGGATGGGCTGCATGGGCTGATGTCCTGGGCGCTTGCCGTGCTGCTTGGTGCCGCGCTGCTCGCCATGCTCGGCGCGGCTGCGGTTGACCGTTCGCCGATGCGCAGTTCGGCCAGCAATACGTCCGCGGCCGAGCCTCTGTTGAGCTACGAGTTGGACAAGCTGTTTCGTGTAGCGCGGCGGCCCCCCAACACCGACCTCAGGGAACCTCGTGCCGAAGCCGGGCGCATCCTGATGACGTCATCGAGCCACAGCGGCGTCAGCACCGATGACCGGACCTACCTGGTGCAGCAGGTGGCCGCGCTGACGGGCCTCGCGGCACCCGACTCGGAACGACGGGTCGACGCGGCGATTGCGGATTCGAGGACGGCGATCAACCGGGCACGGCGTAACTCCATCATCGTCGCCTTCTCGGTTGCGGCAGCAGCCCTGATCGGCGCTGCGGTGGCCTGGGCTGCGGCGGTGGCCGGCGGCCGCCATCGCGACGGCGAGCCGCTGCCGAACTGGATGGCGAGCTCGAACCGCTTCCATCGCTCTCCGCGTGCGATGCCGGTGCCTTGACATGCAGGACGATGGCCGGGAGCGATCCCGGCCATGTTGCCTTGACGAGAACGCCAATACTTCTGTTGCCAGATCACTCAGGTGGGACATCGGATCACGACGTCACGCGGGCTTTGGGCCAGTTGCGGTAGCGCGCGCGAAAGTCGTGCAGAGAAGGTCGACCTCGCCGGCCGCGATCGGCGCGCGGTGAAGGCGGCACCGAAGCTCCGTGTTTGTCCGCGCCCGGCCATGGGACGGCCGCTTTATGCCAGATTCGGCGAGAAACATGCAGTCGCGGCAGGCGCCCACCGCCGGCTGACGATCCGCGGTATCGATGCGATTCAAGATTTTGCCAAGCGAGTCCCTTAGCCTGAGACATTCTTCGGGAATCAGCGAAGTGATTGCGTCCAACAAACCGTTGAGCGGATCGTGCAGGGCCAGAAGCCTCTCACCCTGAGAGGTCACGACAAGTGTCGTCGAGCGCCCGTCTCGTTTTGAAGGTCTTCGCGCCAGGTAAGACTTTGCTTCAAGGATCTTCACGATCTGCGAAGCGGTTGCCCTGGCCGTGCCAGTGAGGGCGGCAACCGCCGAGGGAGTTCGTGAAAACCTGTTGGCGCGCGACAGAAAACGCAGCACCATCCATTCCCGATCGTGCAATCCCTGTCGATCGTTTCCGAAATAGCAGATTTTCACCGCTTGAACCAGCAGCTCAACCGTTTCACGCTCCAGCGCCATGGTCTATCTGGCCCGGGGCTTCGGTTCTTCAGGATGTCGAAGTGGTCTTTGCACTGCGGTCTCGCCCGGGGTCAGTTTCGTTGATCCAAATCAACGAAGATTGTCGTCGTCGCGATCCTGTGGAAACAGCGCGCGGGGCGATCGACCTCTCGTACGGGAGGATGGGAGGTCCGTCTTGCGATCAAGTGCCGAGAAATTGGCTTTTTGAGCCAACGTGCCAAGGCACGCCCTGCCATGCGCTATGTCAAACCCGATCGTCTCGGTGCTGTACCCAACTCGACAGGCGGGATTGCGAGGCTTGCGTGCGAGCGGATCCGCAAAGCCGGAAAGGACCTGGCGCGATTTGTGTCGAGAGCCGGATTGACGCTCGAGGTGATCGAGGATCCAAGTCATCGTCTCGGGGTGGAGACCCAGATCAAGTTGCTCGAAGCCGCCGCACGGGAGTTGCGTGACGATCATCTGGGGTTTCATCTGGCGCGGGATTTCGATCTCCGCCAGATCGGGCTGCTGTACTACGTCATGGCGTCATCGGAGAGTCTTGCCGAAGCGCTTCGGCACGCCGAGCGTTACTGCTCGCTCAACAATGAGGGCGTCCGCATCCGGGTCGGTTTCGGCCGCGCCGTCGTTGTCACGCTCGAGTACGTCAACGTGGAGCGTGGTTCGGACCGCCATCAGATCGAGTTCTGGTTCGCAGCCTTGATCCGCGTCTGTCGGCACTTGACCAACCGCCAATTGACGCCGCGCCAAATCAGAACGAGACACCATCGCACGACGGTGCCTCTCGACGTTCGTGCTCTTCTAGGCTGTGCCATCGACTTCGAAGCCGACGCCGATGAGATCGTGTTTGCCGCCTCGGACGCGTGCTTGCCCTCCGTCGGTGCTGACGCTTATCTCAATCGGCTGCTGCTCGACTACGCGAATGAGGCACTTGGCAAAGGAAAGCTTTCCCGATCAACCCTTCGATTCCGCGCGGAGCAGTTGATCGTCCAGCTGCTGCCCCACGGCACGGCGAACGTAGGGGAAGTGGCCGGCCGCCTCGGCATGAGCCGCCGCACGCTGGCGCGGGGGCTGGCGGCGGAGGAAGAAACATTCTCCGAGCTTCTCGACCGGATCCGAGCAGCTTTGGCCGAGCGATACCTGCGGGAGCGGGAACTACCGATCTCCCAGATTGCGTGGCTGCTCGGTTACCGGGAGGCCAGTTCTTTTACGAACGCCTTTGTCCGGTGGACCGGATCGACCCCAAGGCGGTTTCGGGCGGACCACGCAATATCGCAGTGGTAGCGAGCGTAAGGAAAGCGCCAGCCTAAGTCTAAGCGACTGAAGCTTGCCATGCTCAAGATGTCGGTCCTCGAGACTTTTCGCGAAACGCGCTCCGCCTGCGATGACGGCATCCCGTCAGCCCTTACGCCTTCTCCTCCCAGATCATGGCGAGGTGGACGATCGTCTGCACCGCCTTCTCCATGTCCTGCCGGCTGACCCATTCGAGCCGGGAGTGAAATGCGTGCTCGCCGGCGAAGATGTTGGGGCAGGGCAGGCCCATGAAGGACAGGCGCGAGCCGTCGGTGCCGCCGCGGATCGCGGTGCGCATCGGGCGCAGGCCGGCGCGGCGGATCGCTTCGATGGCGTATTCGAGGATGTGCGGGTGGCGATCGATCACCTGCTTCATGTTGCGGTACTGCTCCCGCACCTCGAATGTGTAGGTCGAGCGGGGAAAATCCTTCATCACGTCCTTGACGATGTTCTCGAGCAGGATCTCCTTTTCCTTCAGCCCTTCCTCCGTGAAGTCGCGCACGATGAAGGAAAGCGTCGCCTGCTCCAGCGCACCCTCGATGCCGATCGGATGCAGAAAGCCCTGCTTGCCTGATGTCGTCTCGGGCGAGCAGCCTTCGCGGGGCAGGCGCTCGACGATGGCGGCGGCGATCTTGATCGCGTGCTCCATCTTGCCCTTGGCATAGCCGGGATGGGCGCTGACGCCATTGATGGTGATGGTGGCGCCGTCCGCCGAGAAGGTCTCGTCCTCGACGCAGCCCGCGCTCTCGCCGTCCATGGTGTAGCCGAAATCGGCGCCGAGCTTCTTGATGTCGACGTTGTCGACGCCGCGGCCGATCTCCTCGTCGGGCGTGAACAGGATCTTGATGGTGCCGTGCTTCACTTGCGGATTGTTGATGAAGAAATGCGCGGCATCCATGATCTCGGCGACGCCGGCCTTGTTGTCGGCGCCGAGCAGCGTGGTGCCGTCGGTGGTGATGATGTCGTTGCCGATCTGGTTTTTCAGCGCGGGGTGTTCGGCGAAGCGGATCACCTGGCTGGTGTCGCCCGGCAACGTGATGTCGCCGCCACGATAGTTCTTCAGGATCTGCGGCTTGACGTCCTTGCCGGTGACGTCGGGCGAGGTGTCCATGTGCGAGCAGAAGCAGATCACCGGCACCTTCTTGGTCGTGTTCGCCGGGATCGTTGCATAGACGTAGCCGTAATCGTCGAGATGCGCGTCCGCAACGCCCATGGCCTTCAGTTCAGCGACGAGCACGCGGCCGAGGTCCTTCTGTTTCTCCGTCGAAGGCGAGCTCGGGGATTCCGGATCGGACTGGGTGTCGATGGTGACGTAGCGCAGGAAGCGCTCGGCCACGGTATGCGAAAAGGTGAGGGAGGACATTTCTGGTCAAACCGCCGGGTCAGGGGAGAGAGGCGGTATACCAGAAAACCGGGCCGCGTTGCGGCCGGAGGACGCGGATCAGGCTTAACGAAACGTGAGTGGTCAGATCGCCTCTTTCAGCTCCTTGACCGGGCGGAAGGCGACCTTCTTGCTGGCCTTGATGTGGATGGGCTCGCCCGTGGCAGGATTGCGGCCGGTGCGGGCGGCGCGCTTGCGGACCTGGAGGATTCCAAGCCCGACGATGCGGACCCGGTCGCCTTTCTTCAGGTGCTTGGTGACGAGCTCGACCATGTCGGTCAGGACGGCCTCGGCGCGCTTCTTCGACAGATCCTGGCTCTCCGCAATGTCGGCGGCGAGGTGCTTGAGCGTGATGGTGGCGGGAGCGGCAGCCTTTTTCCCCAAATCCTTCTTGGCCGAGTCCTTCTTAGCCATGTCCTTCTTAGCCATATCTGGGCTCCTCAATCACAAGGGGGCCCCGGAAAAGCCGGTAAAGCGTGGGGTCCCTCCAAGTCCTGGAAGGCCTAGACGATTCGGGCTTAGGCTGACTATGGCGCGAGTTCTCGACGGATGCCGGCAATCACCGTCAGAGCCGCGAAAAGCATCTAGAAGTTTGTTCTAAGGCTATGAAGGAATTGCCAAAATGGCGCGAGAGACGGGGCTCGAACCCGCGACCTCCGGCGTGACAGGCCGGCGCTCTAACCAACTGAGCTACTCCCGCGTGGTTCGCTGAAAGCGCGCGGAACGAGGGGGGACTTAAAGGCGGGGCTGGGTGAAGTCAAGGACGTTGCGCTTCGCCGGCAGGTCTCGGCTAAGCATTGCTCTGGAAAACGAAAAAAGGCCGCCAGGCGGCGGCCTCTGTCAGCCGGGAGCGGGGCGGTGTCAGCGGATCTCCGACATCCCGGCGCTGGTCACGACGACGGGCTTGCCGGCCTTGATTACGTGGGCGGACTGGGCGGTCTGGCTGTAATCGGCATTGGTGCGAGCTGCGATCCCGAAGCCGGCCACCGTAATGCCGGCCACCAGCGCCACCACCACGATCTTCAGGTGGGTCGCACGATCAGCGGAGTGAATTGAGTGGTTCATGTGAGCCTCCCGACGGGCTTTGCCGCCGTCTATGGCTCTTCTTGTAAGGACGGTCTGTTTCCGGATGGTTTCGCGGGTTCCGCAAAACGGTTTCATCCGGCCGTTTGTCTGGTTTCGCCTGCGGGCGGCGGGAGCGCCTTAAGCGATCTTACCTGGCGCGTAATCGCGGAGGTGATCCCGCCTTGTCATGATCGTTTTCATCGGCCGAGACCGATGGGCCGACAGATCCGCAAGGGTATCGGCAAGGGAGAAGCGCCATGAACCGTCGAACCGTCCTCGAAGCCACGTTGTTTGGGACCGCCTTCGCGGCAGCGTCTGGTGCGAGCGCGCCAGTGGCAGCAGCGGCCCAGCGGAATGAACGGCCGTCCTTTGTGACGGCCAGGGACGGCACAAAACTCTTCGTGCAGGATTGGGGCAGCGGCCGACCGGTGCTGCTGCTTTCGGCCTGGACGTTCAACGCTAGCACGTGGGGCAGCCAGATTGCCGCCCTCAACGCAAATGGCTTCCGCTGTGTTGCGCCCGATCGGCGCGGGCATGGCCGGTCCGAGATGCCGTCCTCGGGTTATGACCTGAACACGCTGACCGACGACGTCGCCGCGTTGATCGAGGCGCGTGACCTGCGCGACGTGACACTGGTCGGCTTCTCGATGGGGACCGCCGAGGCGGTGAACTACCTCGGGCGATACGGATCGGACCGGATCGCAAGGGTGGTGCTGGTTGCGCCGACGACGCCATTCCTGATCAAGACCGAAGACAATCCGGATGCGGTGCCGAAGGCAATGATCGAGGCCGACAACGCGGCCATCGCGCGCGACTTCCCCAAATGGATTGCGGCGAACGAAGCGCCGTTCTTCACTGCCGAGACACCCGAGATCAGGCGGACCTGGATCCGCGAGATGATGCTGAGCGTGCCGTTGCCGGTGGCGCTGGCCTGCCGCAAGGCCATCGCCTTCGCCGATCTCCGAGCGGCAGCCGCCAAGATCGATCGCCCGACGCTGATCGTTCAGGGCGACAAGGATGCCAGCGCGCCGCTGCCGTTGACCGGTGCAAAGACGGCAAAACTAATCAAGGACAGCAAGCTGACCGTCTACGAAGGCGGCCCGCATCCGCTGCCGCTGACGCACAGCGAGCGCCTGATCGCGGACATGCTGGCGTTCATGGGCGCCTAGCTCGCTCGCTTGATGTCGGTGCGGATGGTTTGCGCCGCCCAGACGAACAGGAGCGCCCCCAGCGTGGTCGTGACCGCCGCCGAGAGCAGGGAATAGCGCACGGCGTCGGCGCCGTAAGCGCCCTTCAGGGCATCATTGACCACGCCCACGGCGAGCGGACCGACGCCCTGGCCGAAGCAGGTGGCGGTGAGCGCGATGAGGGCGGAGGCCAGCGCGCGCATGCTCGGCTTGGCGACGGTCTGCGCGATCGCGAAGATCGGTCCGAGATGGAAGCCGACCAGAAACGAGGTCAGGGCCAGCATGGCGACCATCATCGCAAAGTCCTGAGTCAGCATGCAGAGCGCGAACACCGGCCCGGCGAGGCCCGAGGTGATGGCGGGAGCCCATAGCTTCCAGCGGTCGTCGCGGCGGCTGACCTGCGCCACCACGAAGCCGCCGAGCAGGGTGCCGGCCATGCCGGCGAGGCCCTTGAAGGTGCCGGCATAGGTGCCAATCTCGGCGCTCGACAGATGGTGCACGCGCGCCAGGAACGGCGGGATCCAGGCCGCGGTCGCGTAGTTCGTGTAAGTGGTGAGACAGAAGCCGATCAGCACGATGATGAAGCTCTGCTGCGAGGCCAGGAAGCGCAGCGTCGGCCCGAGCGGCTCGGGCACGAAATTCTCCTGCATGGCGCCGCGCTTCGGCTCGGAGATCGTCAGCCACAGGACAATAGCGAGCAGGATGCCGGGCAGGCCCGCGACGTAGAACGCCATCCGCCAGCCATAGTGCTGGTTGACGTAGCCACCGACGAAATAGCCGAGGAAGACGCCGAGATAGGTGCCGACGGCGTAGATGCCGAGCGCGCGCGGACGCTCATTCTTGGCGAAGAGATCAGCGACCATGGATTGCGAGGCGGGCGAGCCCGCGGATTCGCCGATGCCGACGCCGATCCTCGCCAGCGCCAGCGAAGTGACGCTCGAAGCAGCGCCGCACAACGCCGTCATCGCGCTCCAGAACGCAAAGGCGACGGCAACGATGTTGCGCCGGTTGAGCCGGTCGGCGACCCGCGCGATGGGAATGCCGAGCAGGGAATAGAACAGCGCGAAGCCGAAGCCCGCGAGCAATCCCATCATGGTGTCGCTGAGCTGAGACTCCTTCTTGATCGGCTCGATCAGCACGTTGAAGATCGTGCGGTCGAGGAAGTTCAGTGCGTAGATGATCGTGAGCAGGCCCAGCACGTAATAGCGCCGCGCCGAGGGCTTTGCCGCGGCGGCCGTTTGCACCGACATTTGTGACGTCACATCGACCATCGCTTCCCCCAATTAGTCTTTGTTATCGTTGTCGGTCCAGCCCTGATTGGAGCTGGCAGGTCAGCCCTCGCGGATGTAATTCCCCGCTTCGAATTCGACCGGAGGCGCGCTCACATCGAATGAGATTCCGATCGGATCGCGGCCTGCTTCGATCGTTTCGAGCTGGTCACTCAGCATGCGCCGGATCATGAGGATGCCCCGGTCGCTCTGGCCGAAATGTTCCTCGGAATGGATGGTCTGCGGTCCCTGGCCGACCTGAGCCTCGTAATCGCCCGGGAATTGCTGGTGCTCTTCCTCGGTCATCTCCCACCAGAATTTGCCGTTGAACTTCGAGCGCATGCGGCCGATGTCGCCGGCGTTCTTGACGCGGCCGGCGACGTAGATGCGGAACGAGGTGTCGTCGATCGGCAGCGTCCAGCCGATCGACTCGACGCGGGCGAATTGCGCCACGCGCGGGTTTGGAACGACCCGCAGGGTGGGGAGCGCCGCCTCGGTGACGCGGTAAAACACACGGCCGTCATCCTGCTTGCGGATCGAGCGCACCGCGATCCCGCGCGGCGTCTTGTCGAACGTCACCTCCGGCATCGACGCCATCATGTTGGTGAATTGCGGACCGGAGAACGAGCCGTGCAGCACCGGCACGTGGTAGGGATCGACCACGTTCTCGAAATGCTGGAGCCAGTTGCACGGGATGATCGCCGGCCCGCCGCCGCCAATCGAGGAATCGTCGGCCTCGACGAACTCGCTGTCGTCCATGGTCTCCAGGCATTGATAGGTCGGCAGCACCGGGCGTTTCTCGGCCGGGCCCATATAGGCGAAGATCAACCCGTAGCGTTCGTCGACCGGATACCAGGGCTGGCGCACTTTGTCCTTGAACTTGCCGCCGTCGGGCTCGCAGGGCTGCTCCAGGCAGTGACCCTCGGTGTCGAACTTCCAGCCGTGATAGCAGCAGCGGATGCCGTCCTCCTCGACCTTGCCATAATAGAGCGTGGTGCCGCGGTGGCAGCAGCGGGCGTGCAGCAGACCGGCGCGGCCGTGCCTGTCGCGGAACAGCACCAGGTCCTCGCCGAGCGCGCGAACCTTCTTCGGGGTGTCGGTGGCGTCGCTGATGAGCCCAACCGGATGCCAGTAACGTCGCAGCAGTTCGCCCATCGGCGTGCCGCGCATGACCGAGGTGAGCTCGGTGCGCGTCTGCGCCGGCTTCATCGCATAGGCCGTTCCGAGATCGCGATCCCGCTGGGTGATGCTCATACCGGTCCTCCCGTAGTCGGCCGCTCCGGCCGGGCTTTTTTTGATTGGGCTTGTACCTAGTGAAGGGTAGATCGATGACAATGTCAACGATACTCCAAGTGCCTCTTAGTCGCATTTGACGAGGCCGGCGAACGGCGGCCGCCTGGGTTTGGCCCCGCCCTGCCTGGGCTTGGCAGGCTTCGCCTTTCTTGGCAGAGGTGGATCATGAGCCAGACCGAGAGCAGGGGCGGGGCGTCGCCCGAGACGGACGAGAGCGATCCGCCGGCGCCGATCACCGTGATGCTGTCGTCGCGGCTGATGGTGCTGGCCAATCTGCTCAAGCGCGGCGCGATCCTGCGCTACAAGCGTCTAGCCGGATTGTCATCGGTCGAGTTCGGCCTGGTCGCCTCGCTCGGGCGGCGGCCGCCGATGAGCGTGGCGCGGCTTGCCGAAGCTGTCGGCCAGGACAAGGGGCAGATCAGCCGCGCGCTTGCGGAACTCGTATCGCGCAAGCTGATCGCGAAATCGGCCAACCCGAAAGACAGCCGCGAAGTTCTGGTCTCGCTGACTGCAACGGGCCTTGCGGCGCATGATGCGATCGTCGCCGGCGCGCAGGAGCGCAATCGGCGCTTGCGCGAACATCTGAGCGAAGCCGAGTTCGAGGCGCTGCTGCAGCAGGTCGATCAGCTGACGGCGATCGCCGCCGAGATGCTCGAGAGCGAGAAGATTTCGCGCTGACGTTTCCGCAATCCCGGACATGTGGGATCGCTTACAAGACCCTTTCCAAAACTCATTCTAAGACTCTTTCTAAGACTCTTTCTAAGAGGCTTTCAATTAGGGAATTCGCGCGCGCTCCCCTAAGCGTCACCGCAAGCACATGCCGTCACGGGACAGACGGCATGTGCAAATCAAAACACGAAGTTTTGGGGTTGCGCGTTGAACAGTCTTGGAATGCTGCGGTCGGCCGTATTGGCGACCGCATCCGCTTGGGTGTTGGCGCCGCAGGCATCGCTTGCGCAATCTGCTGCGCAGAGTGGCGCGCAGAATATTCCGTCGGTGACCGTCACCGCGCCGGAAGCGCGCCGCGGGGCGGCGCCCTCCGTCCAGCGCCGCGCGCCGCGATCGTCCCAGCAGGCCGCCAACCGAAGCAGGCCGCAGCCGCCGCGCAATGTCGGTTTCGTCGAAACCCCGCTCGGCCCGGTGCACGGCTACGTCGCCGGCCGCAGCTCGTCCGGCACCAAGACCAACACGCCGATCATGGAGACGCCGCAGGCGGTGTCGGTGATTGGCGCGGAGCAGATCCGCGACCAGAAGGCGAACAAGCTCGACGAGGTCCTGCGCTATACCGCCGGTGTCCGCGCCGGGACTTTCGGCGCGGACACGCGCAACGACTGGTGGCTGATCCGTGGCTTCAAGTCCGACGATATCGGACTGTTCCTCGACGGCATGCAGCTGTTCTACACCTCCTATGCGAGCTGGAAGCTCCAGACGCCCAACATGGAGCGCGTCGAGGTGCTGCGCGGTCCATCGGCCGTGCTCTATGGCGGCTCGAGCCCGAGCGGCATCGTCAACGTCATCAGCAAGATGCCACCCGCGCAGCCCGTCCGTTTCATCGAGACCGGCGTCAACAGTTTCGGCAACGCCTATGTCGGCTTCGATGTCGGCGGTCCGGTCGCGACGAGCCCTGACAACGGCAAGCTGTTCTACCGTGTCGTCGGCCAGGTCCAGAACGGCCCCACGCAGGTCAATTTCACGCCGGACAACAACTACTTCATCGCGCCGTCGGTGATCTGGAAGCCGGACGCCGACACGACATTCACGGTGCTCGCTTCAGCTTCCCGGCAGGAAACCCGTGGCATCAACTTCCTGCCCTATGAGGGCACGGTGACCAACGCTCCATTCGGCAAGATCCCGACCAGCTTTTTCGCCGGCGATCCCAGCGTCGACAAGTTCACGCGCGAGCAGGAGATGCTGGGCTATCAGTTCGAGCGCAATCTCACCGACGATTTGACGTTCCGGCAGAATGCGCGCTTTGCCCATGTCGACGTGACCTATCGCGGCTACATCGGCAACAATTGGGCTGACATCAACACGGCCAGTCTCGGTCGCTATAATTGGTACGCGAAGAACACCGCCAACCAGGCCAATCTCGACAACCAGCTGGAGTACCGCTTCAACACCGGCGCGGTGCGGCACACGATGCTGTTCGGGGTCGATTTGAAGGGCTACCAGATCGACGACTATCAGGCGTTCAACTTCGGCACGGTTCCTCCGATCAACGTCTTCAATCCCGCCTATGGACTGGACATTCCGTTGACGGGCGCGCCGTTCCGCAACTTTCAGATTACGCAGAAGCAGGCCGGCACCTATCTGCAGGACCAGATGAAGCTCGGCAACTTCACGCTGGTGCTGAGCGGCCGCAATGATTGGGTCGAGACGACGCAGGCTGCCCGTGATAGCGGCGCCACGCTTGCCAGCCGCGACGACAGCAGGTTTAGCGGACGCGCCGGGCTGATCTACAATTTCGACAGCGGCATCGCGCCCTATGTGTCCTACGCCACAAGCTACAATCCGATCATCGGCCTCAACGCGCAAAACCAGCTGTTCCTGCCGGAGACCGGGCAGCAGACGGAAATCGGCGTGAAGGTCGCGCCGCGGGGGTTTGACGGCTACTTCACCGCCTCGGTGTTCGACCTGAAGCGCCAGAACGTGGCAACCACTGATCCGGTCGTCATCACCTTGCAGAACCAGACCGGCGAGGTGACCTCGCGCGGCATCGAGCTCGAAGCGGTGGCGAACGCCACGCGTGAGCTGAAGCTGATCGGCTCGTTCACGGCCTACCATTTGTTCAACAGCAGGGATCTGGACCCGTCGTTGGTCGGCAAGACCCCGACCAACACGCCTGAGCTCCTGGTGTCCGGCTGGGCGGACTACACCTTCAAGGACGGGCCGCTCGCAGGGTTCGGTTTCGGCGGCGGTGTCCGCTATATCGGTTCGTCGTGGGCGGATACCGCCAATACCCTCGAGGTTCCCGCGGTCGTGCTCGGCGATCTCGCGCTCCACTATGAATGGCAGAACTGGCGCACCGCGCTGAATCTGGTCAACCTGACCGACAAGATCTACGTCGCGAGCTGCGCGGCGGCAGCCTCCTGCTTCTACGGCGACCGCCGGCGCGTCACCGCCAGCGTCTCCTACAAATGGTGAGGCAAATGACGAGAACAGGCGAGGGAAGGCCAGCGTGAGAGCCTGACCGGCTCGTCACTCGGCTTCCACCACGAGATCGATGAGCTCGCGGGCGGTGCCCCCCGGCCCGAAGCTCATGCGAGCGCGGCGCGCGACGACCCAGCCACGTCGCCGCCGCGCTCGCCACCGATTTCCGCTGCGGCGGAAGCGGGCGCCGCCCGCCCGACGCATTCGCCAGACGAGCCCGGGTCCGATCGTGATGCATGGCTCCCGGATCGCTCGCCCGATAATGGGCGCGCCTGTCCTCGTTGTAATCTGGACTTTGCTGCGTCGCGGCCTAGATAAAGTGAGCCTTCCCAACCACGGACGTCACGGCCCAGCGCGTGTGGACTGATCGGGGCGCCCTTGCTGGGGCGGTCGATCTGCTCCATACCAGCCGCGGGGTGATTCCGGGATTTCCACCGTTCTGAGGGCGACAAAGGGCCTAAAAAGAGCGTGTCTTGCGCCCATTGGTGCACTGCGCTAAGGCTCAGAACAATTCCAAACTGGACGAATCCGTGGCTGTCCCGAGGCTGCGGGAAAAAGGGCTCGTCAATGAGCGGCATTCTGCAGAACTATCTTCCACTCGTCGTCTTCATAGGGGTCGCGGGCCTCATTGGCCTGGTGCTGCTGATCGCGCCGTTCATCGTGGCGTTCCAGCAGCCGGACCCGGAAAAGCTGTCGGCGTATGAGTGCGGTTTCAACGCCTTCGACGACGCCCGCATGAAGTTCGACGTCCGCTTCTATCTTGTCGCCATCCTCTTCATCATCTTCGACCTCGAGGTGGCGTTCCTGTTTCCCTGGGCGGTGGCGTTCGGCAAGCTTGGCGCGACCGGCTTCTGGTCCATGGTGGTGTTCCTCGGCGTGCTGACGGTCGGGTTCGCCTATGAATGGAAGAAAGGCGCACTCGAATGGGATTGAACCCTGTGTCGTCCGCCGGTCCGGTTCTCGCGCCGGCCCCCAAGGGCATCCTGGACCCGTCGACCGGCAAGCCGGTCGGGGCCAGTGATCCGTTCTTCCTCGAGGTCAATTCGGAACTGTCGGACAAGGGCTTCTTCGTGGCCGCGACCGACGACCTCATCACCTGGGCGCGCACCGGCTCGCTGATGTGGATGACCTTCGGTCTCGCCTGCTGCGCGGTCGAGATGATGCAGGTGTCGATGCCGCGCTACGACGTCGAACGCTTCGGCTTCGCGCCGCGCGCCTCGCCGCGCCAGTCGGATGTGATGATCGTCGCGGGGACCCTGACCAACAAGATGGCGCCTGCGCTGCGCAAGGTCTACGACCAGATGCCCGAGCCGCGCTACGTCATCTCGATGGGCTCCTGCGCCAACGGCGGCGGCTATTATCACTATTCCTACTCGGTCGTGCGCGGTTGCGACCGTATCGTGCCGATCGACATCTACGTGCCGGGCTGCCCGCCCACGGCGGAAGCGCTGCTCTACGGCGTGCTGCTGCTGCAGAAGAAGATCCGCCGCACCGGCACCATCGAACGCTAAGGTTTTACGTCATGGACGACGCCAAGCTCGACGCCCTGGGGCAGACGATCGTTAGCGCGCTTCCGGGCGCCGCAACGGGTCATTCGGTAGCCTTCAACCAGCTCACGGTCGATGTCGAGGCCAGCAAGATCGTCGAGGTGGTCAAGTACCTCCGCGACGACCCGAACTGCCGCTTCATCAACTTCACCGACATCACGGCGGCGGACTATCCCTCGCGCGAGAAGCGCTTCGACGTGATCTATCACTTCCTGTCACCAACCCTGAACGCCCGGATCCGGCTCAAGGCCCAGGCCGACGAGACCACGCAGGTGCCGTCGCTGATCGAGGTGTTCCCGGGCGCCGACTGGTTCGAGCGCGAGGCCTACGACCTCTACGGCGTGATCTTCGTCGGTCATCCCGACATGCGCCGCCTCCTGACCGATTACGGCTTCGAGGGCCATCCGCTGCGCAAGGATTTCCCGACCACCGGCTTCCTCGAGGTCCGCTACGACGACCAGGAGAAGCGGGTGGTGTACGAGCCGGTCAGGCTCAACCAGGAATTCCGCAAGTTCGACTTTTTGTCCCCGTGGGAGGGCGCCGACTATCCGGTCCTTCCCGGTGATGAAAAAGCGGGGCCGAAGGTCTGAACATGAACGAGCAACCCGAAGTCCTTCGCAACTTCACCATCAACTTCGGTCCGCAGCATCCGGCCGCGCACGGCGTGCTGCGCCTGGTGCTGGAGCTTGACGGCGAAGTCGTCGCCCGCGTCGACCCGCATATCGGTCTGCTCCATCGCGGCACCGAAAAGCTGATCGAGCAGAAGACCTATCTGCAGGCGATCCCTTATTTCGACCGCCTCGACTACGTCGCGCCGATGAATCAGGAGCACGCCTTCTGCATGGCTGCAGAAAAGCTGCTCGGCATCGAGGTGCCGCGCCGCGCGCAGCTGATCCGCGTGCTCTATTGCGAGATCGGCCGCATCCTGTCGCATTTGCTCAACGTCACCACGCAAGCGATGGACGTCGGCGCGCTGACCCCGCCGCTGTGGGGCTTCGAAGAGCGCGAAAAGCTGATGGTGTTCTACGAGCGCGCCTCCGGCAGCCGCATGCACGCAGCCTACTTCCGCGTCGGCGGCGTGCATCAGGACCTGCCGCAGAAGCTGGTCGACGACATCGACGCCTGGTGCGATCCGTTCCTGAAAGTGGTCGAAGATCTCGACCGGCTGCTCACCGCGAACCGCATCTTCAAGCAGCGCAACGTCGACATCGGCGTGGTGTCGCTGAAGGAGGCCTGGGAGTGGGGCTTCTCCGGCGTGATGGTGCGCGGTTCGGGAGCGGCCTGGGATCTGCGCAAGTCGCAGCCCTATGAATGCTACGCCGAGATGGATTTCGACATCCCGATTGGCAAGAACGGCGATTGCTACGACCGCTATCTGATCCGCATGGAAGAGATGCGCCAGTCCGTGCGCATCATGAAGCAGTGCATCCAGAAGCTTAACGCGCCAGACGGGAAGGGCCCCGTCGTCGTCGAGGACAACAAGGTCGCGCCGCCGCGCCGTGGCGAGATGAAGCGCTCGATGGAAGCGCTGATCCATCACTTCAAGCTCTACACCGAAGGCGTTCACGTGCCGGCCGGCGAGGTCTACGCCGCGGTCGAGGCGCCGAAGGGCGAGTTCGGCGTCTTTCTCATCTCGGACGGCACCAACAAGCCGTACAAGTGCAAGATCCGCGCGCCGGGCTTTGCGCATCTCCAGGCCATGGATCACATCTGCCGCGGTCATCTGCTCGCCGACGTCTCGGCGATCCTCGGCTCGCTCGACATCGTGTTCGGAGAGGTCGATCGGTGATGGCGCAGGCGCCGATCCAGTTTGACCGTGCCTCGGGAGCCCTTGAAGGGGCCAACCTGTGGGAGCGGACGGCTGCCTTGGCGCTGGTGACGGGATCGAAGATCTCGTCGCACTTCTCGCATATGGGCTATATCGCCTGCGCCAATCTGCTGCGCAAGACGCTGCCCGAGCGCAACATCGCGATCAAGCTCAACCCCGACGCCGTGTTCGAATTTCCCTACGGCGACGGCTATTGGAGCAAGCTGCTCAACCGCTCCTACAACTACGAGGACGAGCTGGAGCTGTTGTTCGCCGACTCCATCGATGTCGACTACACGCTGCTCGATTGCGGCGCGAATTACGGCTATTGGTCGGTGCTGGTGTCGAGCAAGCCGTTCGGTTCGCACAAGGCGATCGCGATCGAGCCGTCGGGGCAGAACTATCCGAAGCTCGCCAACAACGCCCGCATCAACGGCAGCCGCTTCGAGACCATGAAATGCGCGATCGGCGCGGCCCGTGGCACCGCGCGTCTGTCAGGCACCAAGCACGAGGCCTTCAGCATCGCCGGCGATGCGTCGGCGGGCGGCGAGGACGTGCCGGTCATCGCGCTCGATAACCTCATCGACGACGGCAAGATCGCCGCGAGCGGCAAGTACCTGATCAAGCTCGACGTCGAGGGCGTCGAGATCGAGGCGATCAAGGGCGGCGCCCGGCTGCTCCAGGCCGACAGCGTCGTCATGTGCGAGGAGCACGGCAGCGACCGCTCGCACGCGGTCTCGCGCTACATCCTCGAACACACCCCGCTGAAGCTGATCGTCTACGATCCCAGCACCCGGCGTATGGAAACGGTGACCGAGCTGTCGATCCTCGACCGCATCAAGGTCTCGACCCACGTCGGCTACAATGTTTTCGGCACCGCAAGCGCATTCTGGCAGGACAGGATCAATGCCCTGAATGCGAAAACCGCGCGCCGTATGCAGTGAGAGATTGAAGAGATGTCCGTTCGCCGATTAGCACCGAAGGAAGTCCAGCCCGCGAGCTTTGCGTTCACGGAGGAGAACCTCGCGTTCGCCAAGCAGCAGATCGCGAAATATCCGGCCGGGCGCCAGGCTTCGGCCGTCATCGCCATCCTCTGGCGCGTTCAGGAACAGCACGAAGGCTGGGTCTCGGAGGCCGCGATCCGCGCTGTCGCCGACATGCTCGACATGCCCTATATCCGCGTGCTCGAGGTCGCGACCTTCTACACGATGTTCCAGCTGGCCCCGGTCGGCAAGAAGGCCCACGTCCAGGTCTGCGGCACCACGCCGTGCCGCCTGCGCGGCGCCGAGGATCTGATCCACATCTGCGAGCACCGCATCCATCACGAGCCCTTCCATCTCTCCAAGGACGGCAATTTCAGCTGGGAAGAGGTGGAGTGCCTCGGTGCCTGCGTGAATGCGCCGATGGTGCTGATCGGCAAGGACACCTATGAGGATTTGACCAAGGAAAGCTTCGGCAAGGTGCTCGATGGCTTTGCTTCGGGCAATCCGCCCAAGCCCGGTCCGCAGAACGGCCGCCAGTTCTCGGCGCCGACCGGTGGGCCGACCACGCTGAAGGAGATCACCTGATGCGTGATCTCTCGTCGCCGCCAGATGAAGGGAGCAGTGTTGTGAAGAAGTGGGGCTTCGTCGCAATGCATTCCGCCGTGGCGGCCACGTTCATTTTTCTGCTTCAGCGCTTCGCCCTGAACGCGACGCTGGAATCCAGTCTGCTCTGGGCGCTGACCTTCGCCGTCTGCGCCGCCGGGCTTGCCTACAAGCAAGCCAACCGTTGATCGGAAAGCACTGACATGCTCGAGGACAAGGACCGCATCTTCAAGAACCTCTATGGCCTCCACGATTGGGGGCTCGAGGGCGCGCGGCGCCGCGGCGCCTGGGATGGTACGAAGAACATCATCGACAAGGGCCGTGACTGGATCATCAACGAGATGAAGGCCTCGGGACTGCGCGGCCGCGGTGGCGCCGGCTTCCCGACCGGTCTGAAATGGTCGTTCATGCCGAAGGAATCGACCGACGGCCGGCCGAGCTATCTGGTCGTCAACGCCGACGAGTCCGAGCCCGGCACCTGCAAGGATCGCGAGATCATGCGGCACGATCCGCATCTCCTGATCGAGGGCTGCCTGATCGCGAGCTGCGCGATGAACGCGCACGCCTGCTACATCTATGTCCGCGGCGAATTCATCCGCGAGCGCGAGCATCTCCAGGCGGCGATCGACCAGGCCTATGAGGCCAAGCTGGTCGGCAAGGACAACGTCAACGGCTGGCCGTTCGACATCTACGTCGCCCACGGCGCCGGCGCCTATATCTGCGGCGAGGAAACCGCGCTGCTTGAGAGCCTCGAAGGCAAGAAGGGCCAGCCGCGTCTGAAGCCGCCGTTCCCCGCCAACGTCGGCCTGTACGGCTGCCCGACAACCGTCAACAACGTCGAGTCGATCGCGGTCGCGCCGGACATTCTGCGCCGCGGCGCGGCGTGGTTCGCCGGCATCGGCCGTCCGAACAATGTCGGCACCAAGCTGTTCTGCATCTCCGGCCATGTCGAGCGGCCCTGCAACGTCGAAGAAGCCATGGGCATCCCGTTCCGTGAGCTGATCGAGAAGCATTGCGGCGGCATCCGCGGCGGCTGGGACAACCTCAAGGCCGTGATCCCCGGCGGCTCCTCCGTGCGCATGGTGCCGGCCGAGCAGATCATCGACACGCCGATGGATTTCGACAGCTTGAGCAAGCTGCGCTCGGGCCTCGGCACCGCGGCCGTGATCGTGATGGACAAATCGACCGACTTGATCCGCGCCATCGCCCGCATCTCCTATTTCTACAAGCACGAGAGCTGCGGCCAGTGCACGCCGTGCCGCGAAGGCACCGGCTGGATGTGGCGCGTCTTGACCCGCATGGCCGAAGGCCGCGCCCACAAGCGCGAGATCGACATGCTGCTGGAAGTCACCAAGCAGGTCGAAGGCCACACCATCTGCGCGCTGGGCGACGCCGCGGCGTGGCCGATCCAGGGCCTGATCGCGCATTTCCGTCATGAGATCGAGGCGCGCATCGACCAGTATTCGCACAAGGCCGACATCGACGATGCCGGCGTCCGCGATCCCGTGAACATGGTCGCGGCGGAGTAGAGACAATGACCAAGCTCATCATCGACGGTAAAGAGATCGATGTCCCCGCCGAATACACGCTGCTTCAGGCGTGCGAGGCGGCCGGCGCCGAGATCCCGCGTTTCTGCTATCACGAGCGGCTGTCGATCGCCGGCAATTGCCGGATGTGCCTCGTCGAGGTGAAGGGCGGCCCGAAGCCGGTCGCGAGCTGCGCCTGGGGCGTGCGCGATTGCCGTCCGGGTCCCAAGGGCGAGCCGCCGGAAATCTCCACCCGTTCGCCGATGGTGAAGAAGGCGCGCGAAGGCGTGATGGAATTCCTTCTCATCAACCATCCGCTGGATTGCCCGATCTGCGATCAGGGCGGCGAGTGCGACCTCCAGGACCAGGCGATGGGCTATGGTGTCGACACCAGCCGCTTCGCCGAGAACAAGCGCGCGGTCGAGGACAAATATCTCGGCGCGCTGGTCAAGGCATCGATGAACCGCTGCATCCAGTGCACCCGCTGCGTCCGCTTCTCGGCGGAAGTGGCCGGCGCTCCCGAAATGGGCGCGACCGGCCGCGGCGAGGACATGGAGATCACGACCTATCTCGAGCACGCGCTGACCTCGGAACTCCAGGGCAATCTGGTCGACATCTGCCCGGTCGGCGCGCTGACCTCGAAGCCCTACGCCTTCGCCGCGCGCCCATGGGAGCTCGGCAAGACCCAGTCGATCGACGTGATGGACGGCGTGGGCTCCGCGATCCGCGTCGACACGCGCGGCCGCGAAGTGATGCGTATCCTGCCGCGCATCAACGAGGCCGTGAACGAGGAGTGGATCTCGGACAAGACCCGTCACGTCGTCGACGGCCTGCGCACCCAGCGCCTCGACCGGCCCTATATCCGCGAAGCCGGCAAGCTGCGCGCGGCGAGCTGGCCGGAGGCCTTTGCCGCGATCGCCTCCAAGGCGGCGCGCACCGACGGCAAGCGGATCGGCGCGATCGCGGGCGACCTCGCCGGCGTCGAAGAGATGTTCGCGCTGAAGGATCTGCTGGCGAAATACGGCTCGGCCAATCTGGCGGTGCAGGGCGGCGACGCCTTCGATCCCGCGCTCGGCCGCGGCTCCTACATCTTCAATCCGACGCTCGCCGGCGTCGAGCAGGCCGATGCGCTGCTCATCATCGGCGCCAATCCGCGGAAAGAGGCGGCCGTGTTCAACGCCCGCATCCGCAAGCGCTGGCGCGCCGGCGGTTTCAAGGTCGGCGTGATCGGCGCCAAGCCCGACCTGACCTACGATTATGACCATCTCGGCGCAGGCACCGATACGCTCGGTGAGCTCGCGGCCGGCAAGCACTCCTTCATGGACGTGCTGAAGAACGCCAAGAACCCCATCATCCTGGTTGGTGCGGGCGCGGCCTCGCGCCACGACGGCGCTGCGATTCTCGCAGCCGCCGCCAAGCTCGCGCTTGATGTCGGCGCGGTGAAGGACGGCTGGAACGGGTTTGGCGTGCTGCATGAGAGCGCCTCGCGCGTCGGCGCGCTCGACATCGGCTTTGTCGCCGGTCAGGGCGGGCTGAACGCAGCGCAGATGACGACGTTCGGGACGCTCGATCTGCTGTTCCTGCTCGGCGCGGACGAGATCAAGCCATCGGACGGCACCTTCGTCGTCTATATCGGCACCCACGGCGACCGCGGCGCTCACCGCGCCGACGTGATCCTGCCGGCAGCCGCCTATACCGAGAAGTCCGCGATCTACGTCAACACCGAAGGCCGCGTGCAGATGACCGGACGGGCCGCATTCCCGCCGGGCGAGGCCCGCGAGGACTGGGCGATCGTCCGCGCGCTGTCGGAGGCGCTCGGCAAGAAGCTCGGCTATGACTCGCTCTCGGCCCTGCGCCAGGCGGTCTTCAAGGCTGTGCCGCATTTGATCCGTCTCGACCAGATCGAGGCCGGCTCGGCCGACCAGATCAAGAAGCTCGCGGGGAAGGGTGGCACGACGGAGAAGGCTCCGTTCAAACCGCTTGTCGAGGACTTCTATTTGACCAACCCAATCGCGCGTGCGTCCGCCGTCATGGCGGAGTGTTCGCGGCTTGCCTCCGGGCAGATGCTGACCGCAGCGGAGTGAGCTGATGGAATTCTTCGAAAGCGCATTCTGGACCGGGTTCCTCTGGCCGCTGATCATCATGATCGCGGAGAGCGTCCTGGTGCTGGTCGTCCTGCTGGTGGCGATCGCCTACATCCTGCTCGCCGACCGCAAGATCTGGGCGGCGGTGCAGATCCGCCGCGGCCCGAACGTGGTAGGGCCCTGGGGTCTGCTGCAATCCTTCGCCGACCTCCTGAAGTTCGTGCTGAAGGAGCCGATCATCCCGTCCGGCGCCAACAAGGGCGTGTTCCTCCTGGCTCCCTTGGTCTCGTGCGTGCTCGCGCTCGCCGCCTGGGCGGTGATCCCGACCAATCTCGGCTGGGTGATCTCCGACATCAATGTCGGCGTTCTCTTCATCTTTGCGATCTCGTCGCTGTCGATCTACGGCATCATCATGGCCGGCTGGTCGTCGAACTCGAAATATCCGTTCCTGGCTGCGCTGCGCTCCGCGGCGCAGATGGTGTCCTACGAGGTCTCGATCGGCTTCGTCATCATCACGGTGCTGCTCTGCGCCGGCACGCTGAACCTCTCGGCCGTAGTCGAGGCGCAGCACGTCCGGGGTCTCGCCAGCCTGATCGGGTTGCCGCAGCTCACCATCCTGAACTGGTACGTCTGGCCGCTGTTCCCGATGTTCGTGATCTTCTACGTCTCGGCGCTGGCGGAAACCAACCGTCCGCCATTCGACCTGGTCGAAGCGGAATCCGAGCTCGTCGCCGGCTTCATGGTCGAGTACGGCTCGACGCCGTATCTTCTGTTCATGCTCGGCGAGTATGTCGCGATTGCCACGATGTGCGCGATGGCGACGATCCTGTTCCTGGGAGGCTGGCTGCCGCCGGTGGACCTGCCGCCCTTCAACTGGGTGCCGGGGATCATCTGGTTCTCGCTAAAGCTGTTCTTCATGTTCTTCCTGTTCGCGATGGCCAAGGCGATCGTGCCGCGCTACCGCTACGATCAACTGATGCGCCTCGGCTGGAAGGTCTTCCTGCCGCTGTCGCTGGCGATGGTGATCGTAGTGGCCGGCGTGCTGCACTTCGCCGACATCGCGCCGAAGTGAGGGCCGTCATGGGTATCAACATCAACGCCACTGCACGTTCGCTCCTGTTGTCGGAATTCGTCTCGGCGTTCTTCCTCGCCATGCGCTATTTCTTCCAGCCGAAGCCGACGCTGAACTATCCCTTCGAGAAGGGCCCGATCTCGCCGCGCTTCCGCGGCGAGCATGCGCTGCGCCGCTATCCGAACGGCGAAGAGCGCTGCATCGCCTGCAAGCTGTGCGAAGCGGTTTGCCCGGCGCAGGCCATCACCATCGAGGCCGGCCCGCGCCGCAACGACGGCACCCGCCGCACTGTGCGCTACGACATCGACATGGTGAAGTGCATCTATTGCGGCCTCTGCCAGGAAGCCTGTCCGGTCGATGCCATCGTCGAAGGTCCGAACTTCGAGTTCGCGACCGAGACCCGCGAGGAACTGTTCTATGACAAGGCCAAGCTGCTCGCCAACGGCGATCGCTGGGAACGCGAGATCGCGAAAGCGATCGAACTCGACGCGCCGTACCGGTGAGATGAGAGCATGATCCTTCCCGCGCTGTTCTTCTATCTGTTCGCCGGCGTCTGCGTCGCCTCGGCGGTGATGGTGATTGTCTCGCGCAATCCCGTGCACTCCGTGCTGTACCTGATCCTGGCCTTCGTCAACGCCTCCGGCCTGTTCGTGCTGATGGGCGCCGAGTTCCTGGCGATGATCCTGATCGTCGTCTATGTCGGCGCCGTCGCGGTGCTGTTCCTGTTCGTGATCATGATGCTCGACGTCGACTTCCTCGAGCTGCGCGAGGGCTTTATCGAGTACCTCCCGGTCGGCCTCGTGATCGGCGGCATCTTCCTGTTCGAGCTGTTGCTCACCGTCGGCTTCTGGGTCATCAACCCCGGCGTCGCCAAGACGATCACGGCGGCGATCCCGACCAACGTCTCCAATACCGAGGCGCTGGGCCTGGTGCTCTATACCAAGTACATCCACTACTTCCAGCTCTCGGGCATGGTGCTGCTGGTCGCCATGATCGGCGCCATCGTGCTGACGCTGCGGCACAAGGCGAGCGTCAAGCGGCAGGACATCAACGTTCAGAACGCGCGCACGCCCGAAATAGCGATGGCGATCCGCAAGGTGACGCCGGGGCAGGGGCTCCAGGACTCTGACGCGGCGGAGTGGGTGAAATGACGATCGGGCTCGGACACTATCTTGCGGTCGGCGCGATCCTGTTCACGCTCGGGATCCTCGGCATCTTCCTGAACCGCAAGAACATCATCGTCATCCTGATGTCGATCGAGCTGATCCTGCTCGCGGTCAACATCAACCTCGTGGCGTTCTCGACCTTCCTCGGCGACATCGTCGGGCAGGTCTTCGCACTCCTGGTGCTCACCGTCGCGGCCGCTGAAGCCGCGATCGGTCTCGCCATCCTGGTGGTCTATTTCCGCAACCGCGGCTCGATCGCGGTTGAGGACGTCAATCTGATGAAGGGCTGATCGCATGATCCGGAAAAGTGGATACCGGTTTTCCGACCAGATCATGCGGAAAGATTAAATCATGGTCCAGGCAATCGTCTTTCTGCCTCTGCTGGGCGCAATTCTGGCCGGCTTGATCGCGCTGTTCGGCGCGCATGCCCGCAACCCCTCGGGCGACACGGTCGAGCATCACGATGATCACGGCCATGGCGCGCACGCCCATGCGTCCGACACCATCACCGAGGATGCGTCGGTCATCCACGAGACCCATCACGAGCCCGGCGACGGCCACGACGACCACCACGTCTCCGAGCCGCCCGCGGCGGGCTCGCGCGGCGCCGAGCTGATCACCACGGCGTTGCTGTTCGTGTCGGCGGCGCTGTCCTGGATGACGCTGGTCGATGTCGGCTTCATGCACCACGACATGCGCATTCCGCTGCTGCCGTGGATCCTCTCCGGCGATCTTCAGGTCTACTGGACGCTGCGGGTCGACACGCTCACCGCCGTGATGCTGGTGGTCGTGACCACCGTGTCCTCGCTCGTGCACCTCTATTCTATCGGCTACATGGACGAGGACCCGAACCGGCCGCGCTTCTTCGGCTATCTGTCGCTGTTCACCTTCGCCATGCTGATGCTGGTGACCGCGGACAACCTCGTGCAGCTGTTCTTCGGCTGGGAAGGCGTGGGTCTGGCGAGCTACCTCCTGATCGGCTTCTGGTACCAGAAGCCGTCGGCGAACGCCGCCGCCATCAAGGCCTTCGTGGTCAATCGCGTCGGCGATTTCGGCTTCGCGCTCGGCATCTTCGCGATCTTCCTGCTGGCCGGCTCGACCGATTTCGAGACCATCTTCCACGCTGCACCCGGCCTCACCGGCAAGACCATCGACTTCCTCGGCTGGCACGCCGACGCGCTGACCCTGACCTGCCTGTTGCTGTTCATGGGCGCGATGGGCAAATCGGCGCAGTTCCTGCTGCACACCTGGTTGCCGGACGCGATGGAAGGCCCGACCCCGGTGTCGGCGCTGATCCACGCCGCGACCATGGTCACGGCCGGGGTCTTCATGGTGGCGCGCCTGTCGCCGCTGTTCGAGCTCGCGCCGAACGCGCAGGCCGTCGTGATGTTCTTCGGCGCCACCACGGCGTTCTTCGCGGCGACCATCGGCCTCGTCCAGAACGACATCAAGCGCATCGTCGCCTACTCGACCTGTTCGCAGCTCGGCTACATGTTCGTGGCGATGGGAGCAGGGGCCTATTCGGTCGGCATGTTCCATTTGTTCACGCACGCCTTCTTCAAGGCGCTGTTGTTCCTGGGCTCCGGCTCGGTGATCTACGCGATGCATCACGAGCAGGACATCCGCAACATGGGCGGCCTCTGGCGCAAGATCCCCTACACCTATGCGGTGATGGTGGTCGGCACGCTCGCGCTCACCGGCTTCCCGCTGACCGCCGGCTATTTCTCCAAGGACGCGATCATCGAGTCCGCCTACGCCTCGCACAATCCGTTCGCGATGTACGGCTTCCTGATGACGGTCATCGCGGCCGGCCTGACCTCGTTCTACTCGTGGCGCCTGATCTTCAAGACCTTCCACGGCGAGCCGCATGACGATCACCACTACGAGGCTGCGCATGAAGCGCCGATCTGGATGCTGATCCCGATCGGTGTGCTCGCGGTCGGCTCCATCCTGGCCGGCTTCCCGTTCAAGGAGCTGTTCGCCGGTCACGGCATCGAGGAGTTCTTCCGCGAATCCGTGAAGATGAACCCGCACATCATCGAGGAGATGCACCACATCCCCGAGACCATCGCCTTCCTGCCGACGGTGATGATGGTGCTGGGCTTCCTGGTGTCGTACCTGTTCTACATCCGCCGGCCCTATCTGCCGGTCGAGCTCGCGAACACGCAGCCGATGCTGTACAAGTTCCTGCTCAACAAATGGTACTTCGACGAGCTCTACGACATCATCTTCGTCCGTCCGGCGAAGTGGATCGGCTACCAGCTCTGGAAGAAGGGCGACGGCTTCATCATCGACGGGCTCGGCCCCGACGGCGTCTCGGCCCGGGTGCTGGACGTCACCCGCAACGTCGTGAAGATCCAGACCGGCTATCTCTACCACTACGCGTTCGCCATGCTGATCGGTGCCGCCGGCCTGATCACCTGGTTCATGTTCGGCTTTGGAGGCCAGTAAATGACGACCTGGCCAATTCTATCCGTCACGACGTTCCTGCCGCTGGTCGGCGCGCTGATCGTCTATCTCAGCCGCGGCGATGACGAGGCATCCCGGCGCAACTCGCGCTGGATCGCGCTGTGGACCACGCTGATCACCTTCGCGGTGTCGGTGATCCTGGTCATGCGGTTCGATGCGTCGAACCCCGACTTCCAGTTCGTCGAGAAGGCGAACTGGCTCGCCACCGGCATCACCTACCACATGGGCGTGGACGGCATTTCGCTGCCGCTGGTGATCCTGACCACCGCCATCATGCCGTTCTGCATCATCGCGAGCTGGAAGGCGATCACCAACCGCGTTCGCGAATACATGATGGCGTTCCTGATCCTGGAAACGCTGATGATCGGTACCTTTTCGGCGCTCGATCTCGTGCTGTTCTACCTATTCTTCGAAGGCGGCCTGATCCCGATGTTCCTGATCATCGGCGTCTGGGGCGGTCCGCGCCGGGTCTATGCGTCCTTCAAGTTCTTCCTCTACACGCTGCTCGGCTCGGTGCTGATGCTGCTCGCCATCATGGCGCTGTACTGGAACGGCGGCACCACGGACATTCCGACCCTGATGCACACCGCCGTGCCGCGCTCGCTGCAGACGTGGGCGTGGCTTGCCTTCTTCGCCTCGTTCGCGGTGAAGATGCCGATGTGGCCGGTGCACACCTGGCTCCCCGACGCCCACGTCGAGGCGCCGACCGCCGGCTCGGTGGTCCTGGCTGCGATCATGCTGAAGATGGGCGGCTACGGCTTCCTGCGGTTCTCGCTGCCGATGTTCCCGCTGGCCTCGCACGACTTCGCGCCGCTGATGTTCACGCTCTCCGCCATTGCCATCATCTACACCTCCCTGGTGGCGCTGATGCAGGAGGACATGAAGAAGCTGATTGCGTACTCCTCGGTGGCGCATATGGGCTTCGTCACCATGGGCATCTTCGCCGGCACCATGCAGGGCGTCGCCGGCGGCGTGTTCCAGATGATCTCGCACGGCATCGTCTCCGGCGCGCTCTTCCTCTGCGTCGGCATCGTCTACGACCGCATGCACACCCGCGAGATCGCGGCCTATGGCGGTCTCGTCAACCGGATGCCGCTCTACGCGCTGACCTTCATGGTCTTCACCATGGCCAATGTCGGTCTGCCCGGCACCTCCGGCTTTGTCGGCGAATTCATGACGCTGCTCGGCACCTTCAAGGTCTCGATCCCGACCGCGTTCTTCGCCACCTTCGGCGTGATCCTGTCGGCCTGCTATGCGCTGTGGCTCTACCGCAAGGTGGTGTTCGGGGCGCTGGTCAAGCCGTCGCTGGCGAGCATGAAGGATCTCACCTTCCGCGAGGGCCTGACGCTGTTCCCGCTGATCGCGCTGACGATCCTGTTCGGCATCTATCCGAAGCCGGTGCTCGACATGTCGGCGGCCTCGGTCCAGCAACTCGTCAACAATTACAACACCGCTGTGACGGCCGTGAAGGCCGCCGCACTGCTCAAGTGAGCGGGCAGGTCAGGATATCGCCATGAGCTTTGAGACTGCAGGTTATCAACTGGCGCCGGTGCTGCCCGAGCTCGTGCTCGCGGTGGGAGCCATGGCACTCCTGATGCTCGGCGCCTATCGCGGGCAGGAGACCACCAAGACGGTCACGACGCTTGCGGTGCTGCTCCTGATCGTGGTCGGCGCGCTCGAATACATGCTGCCCGCGGGCAAGCACGTGACCTTCGGCGGCAGCTTCATCGTCGATGATTTTGCCCGCTTTATGAAGATCCTGGCCCTGATCGGTTCGGCGGTGACGCTGGTGCTGTCGACCGAGTTCCTCTCGGATCCGTCGCGCCGTATCTTCGAATACGCGATCCTGGTGCTGCTCTCGACCCTCGGCATGATGGTGCTGATCTCGGCCGGCGATCTGATCTCGCTCTATCTCGGCCTCGAATTGATGTCGCTCGCGCTCTACGTCGTGGCGGCCTCGAACCGTGACAACGCCAAGTCGACCGAAGCCGGCCTGAAGTACTTCGTGCTCGGCGCGCTGTCGTCGGGCATGCTGCTCTACGGCTCCTCGCTGATCTACGGCTTCACCGGTACGGTCAGCTTCACCGGCATCGCGGCGGCCGCGACGATCTCGAATGTCGGCCTGGTGTTCGGTCTCGTGTTCCTGCTCGCCGGCCTCTGCTTCAAGGTCTCGGCCGTGCCGTTCCACATGTGGACGCCTGACGTCTACGAGGGCGCACCGACGCCCGTGACAGCCTTCTTCGCCTCGGCGCCGAAAGTGGCCGCGCTCGCGGTCTTCACCCGCGTCACGCTGACCGCATTCCCCGGCATCGTCTCGCAGTGGCAGCAGATCCTGGTGTTCGTGTCGATCGCCTCGATGGCGCTGGGTTCGTTCGCCGCGATCGGCCAGAGCAACATCAAGCGCCTGATGGCCTATTCCTCGATCGGCCATATGGGGTTTGCCCTGGTCGGCCTCGCGGCGGGCACGGTCGAGGGCGCGCAGGGCGTCTTGATGTACATCGTGATCTATGTCGCGATGACGCTGGGCTCCTTCGCCATCATCCTTGCGATGAAGCGCAACGGCCAGCCGGTCGAGCAGATCAGCGATTTCGCAGGTCTCTCGCGGACCAATCCGCTGCTCGCCTTTATGTTCGCGATGCTGCTGTTCTCGCTCGCCGGAATCCCGCCGCTCGCCGGCTTCTTCGCCAAATGGTACGTCTTCGTCGCCGCCATCAAGGCGAATTTGTTCACGCTCGCCGTCATCGGCGTGCTGACCAGCGTGGTCGGCGCCTACTACTATCTCAGCATCGTCAAGACGATGTATTTCGACGAGCCGGCCGGGCAGGTCGATCCGGTGCGCGTCGAAGTCAAGACGGTGCTGGCGGTCGCGGGCCTGTTCAACATCCTCTTCGCACTGTTCGCTGGCCCGGTGGTGAGCGTCGCCTCCGCCGCGGCAAAGTCGCTGTTCTAGGATGGCATTCGCGCTCGGTCCTCGTGCGGCGTCGGCGGGCTACAAGCTCGCAGCTTTCGAACGGACCGGCTCGACCAACACCGAGGCGATCGAGCACGCGAGGCGCGGCGAACGCGGCCCGATGTGGTTCGTGACGTCGGAGCAGACCGCCGGTCGTGGCCGCCGTCAGCGCGCCTGGATCGCACCAAAGGGTAACCTTGCCGCCAGCGTCCTCGAAGTCGTTGATGTCGCGCCTTCCGTGGCCGCGACGATCGGCTTTGCGGCCGGGCTGGCCGAGGAGGCCGCCCTGGAGAAGGTCAGCCTGGAGGCGGCACTGCGCCTCGGTGAGGGCCGTCCCCACTACGCCCTGAAATGGCCGAACGACGTGCTGGCCGGCGGCAAGAAGCTGGTCGGTATCGGTCTGGAGGCCGAAGCCATTGGCGACCGCCTTGCCATCGTCGTCGGCATCGGCACCAATGTCGTCGCCGCGCCCGAGGGCACGCCGACGCCGGCGGTGTCGCTCGCCGCGCTCGGCGTCCAGATCAGTGCGGAAGAGCTGTTCTCGGCGCTCTCGGACGCGTGGGTGGAATTCCGCGGTATCTGGGACAATGGCCGCGGCTTTGCCGAAATTCGCAGGTTGTGGCTGGAGCGCGCCGCCGGCCTCGGCGAGCGGGTCGCGATCCACACGGGAGTGATGACGCTGGAAGGCATTTTTGACACGATCGACGACACCGGCTGCCTGATCGTCCGCACCGCGGAGGGCCGGCGCGTGCCGGTGGCCGCGGGCGAGGTGTTCTTCGGCACGGCCGCCTCCGTGGGAGCTGCGTGATGGCGAAGCCTGAGGAACTGGTATTTGCACCGCTCGGCGGCGTCGGCGAGATCGGCATGAATTTGTCGATCTACGGCCTCGGCAACCGCCAGCAGCGTGCCTGGCTGGCAATCGATCTCGGCGTCTCCTTCGGCGACGAGGAGCATCTGCCGGGCATCGACCTGATCATGCCGGACGTCAGCTTCCTGGAGAAGGAACGGAAGAACCTGATGGGGCTGGTGCTGACCCACGCCCATGAGGACCATTTCGGTGCGATCATCGACCTGTGGCCGAAGCTGAAATGCCCGATCTACGCGACGCAGTTCAGCGCGGCGCTGTTCGAGGCCAAGTGCGCCGCCGAGCGCAATGCGCCGAAGATCCCGGTGACGGTGGTGCCGTCGGGCGGGCGCGTCGATATCGGTCCGTTCAATGTCGAGTTCATCCCGGTCGCGCATTCGATTCCGGAGTCGCATGCGCTGGCGATTCACACCGAAGTCGGCACGGTGCTGCACACCGGCGACTGGAAGATCGATCCGACTCCGATCATCGGCCGCCCCACCGACGAAAAGCGGCTGCGGGAGCTCGGCGATGCGGGTCTGCTCGCCCTGATCGGCGATTCCACCAACGCCGTGCGCGACGGCCGCTCACCCTCGGAAGCCGAGGTTGCCAGGTCCATCACCGAGCTCGTCAAGGCCGCCAAGGGCCGCGTTGCGGTCACGACCTTTGCCTCCAACGTCGCGCGCCTCAAGGCCGTCGCCATCGCCGCGAAGGCCGCCGACCGTGAGGTCGTCGTGGTCGGCCGCGCCATGGAACGCGTCGTGCAGGTCGCGCGCGAGACCGGCTATCTCGATGGCGTGCAGAGTTTCCGCTCCCCGGACGTCTACGGTCATCTGCCGCAGGACAAGGTGCTGGCGCTCTGCACCGGCAGCCAGGGCGAGCCGCGTGCCGCGCTGGCGCGCATCGCCAATGACGACCATCCCGAGATCACGCTCAACCGCGGCGACAGCGTGATCTTCTCCTCACGCACCATTCCCGGCAACGAGAAGGCGGTCGGCGCGATCATCAATGGCCTGGTTCTGCAGGGGGTGGAGGTCATCACCGACCGCGACCAGCTGGTCCATGTCTCCGGCCATCCCCGCCGCGACGAATTGCGCGACATGATCGCCTGGACCCGGCCGCAGCTCCTGATCCCCGTCCATGGCGAGGCCCTGCACCTCAATGAGCACGCCAAGCTCGCGCGTGCCGCCGGCGTGCCGCGCGTGCTGGTCTGCCGCAACGGCGATCTCGTCAAGCTCGGCCCCGGCGATCCCGGCATCATTGGGCAGGTGCCTGCGGGCCGCCTCTACAAGGACGGCACGATTCTGGAGGACTCCAAGTCCCGCGCAGTGGTCGAGCGGCGCCGCATGGCCTTCTCCGGCTGCGCCTTCGTCGCCATCGCCATGACGCAGCAAGGCGAACTCGTCGACGATCCCGAGGTCGATCTGATCGGTATCCCTGAGAAGAACAAAGCGGGCGAGCCCTTCGACGACATCGTCTTCGACGCCGTGGTCTCCACCATCGAAGGCCTGCCGAAGGCGCGCCGTCGCGACGCGGATGCGCTGGCGGAGTCGGTGCGACGCGCTGTCCGCTCCGTGATCAACGAACATTGGGGTAAGAAGCCCCCCTGTCTGGTACATGTGCTGACAGTCTAATTTGGGCATGATCTTTCTGGAAAACCGCTTCACACTTTTCCGGATCATGCCCTAGGGGAGAAGAAACATGCTGGGCCGGCTCAACCATGTCGCGATCGCGACCAAGGACGCCGTCAAGGCCGCCAAAATCTATGGCGCCGCATTCGGGGCCCAGATATCTGAGGCCGTCGCGCTGCCCGAGCACGGCGTCACCACCGTGTTCGCGACGCTGCCCAACACCAAGATCGAATTCATCGAGCCGCTCGGCGAGGCCTCGCCGATCGCAAAGTTCCTCGACCGCAACGCCGACGGCGGCATCCATCACGTCTGCTACGAGGTGGTCGACATCATCGCCTCGCGCGATACGCTGGTGAAGGAGGGCGCAAGGGTGCTCGGCGACGGCGTGCCGAAGATCGGCGCCCACGGCAAGCCGGTGCTATTCCTGCACCCGAAGGACTTTTCCGGCGCGCTGGTCGAAATCGAGCAGGCATAGGCCGAAGCCATGGCCATCCAGATCTCAACCGCAATCGCAATTTATTTCGTCATCTGGTGGGTCGCGCTGTTCCTGACGCTGCCGTTCGGCGTGCGCAGCCAGCACGAGGACGGTGTCGGAGTGCCGGGCAGCGACCCCGGCGCGCCGATCCTGACGCGGATGGGAGGCAAGCTGATCTGGACCACCATCATCTCCGCGATCATCTATGGGATCGCCATGGTCGCCTATCACGCCGGCTATTTGTCGATCGAGCGCCTGTCGAAATTGATGGGCATGCCGTTTTAAGAATTTTTGATTGGCTTTGTTGGGGGACCAATGACTTTTCAGAGGATCGTCGTGGCGCTTCTGGTGCTGATCGTCGCCGGCCTCGGTGCCATCGGCTATTTCGAGTGGAAGATGGCCGTGCAGGTGCGCACCCTGAAGGCGTTCGTCGAGGGCTACGTCTTCAACGAGGCCGTGATCGCCTGCGAGCAGGCCAAGAGCTCGACGCCGTTCAAGTGGAACGGCGGCAAGAGCACCTCGGTGATCGGCCTGAACTCGGTCAAAACGGACAAATACACCGTCAGCGCCAGCTACACGCTGGTGGCGGACAGCGTCTATTGTGATTACGATCCGATCAAAAGAAAGGCCGAGATCGGCTCGAGCTTCCTGGAGCGGGAGTAACGATCCGGCCATGCCAAGCATGGGATGGGATCGTCATGACGCAGGGGCAGGGGGACTACCGGATTCTGCATGAGGCGGCGTTGCGGGATTATCTCGCAAGCGTTGCAGACCTCAAGGCGCTTCTCGGGAGCGAGCCGGCCTCCTGGTCGATCACCGAAGTCGGCGACGGCAATCTCAATCTCGTCTTCATCGTAAAAGGCGGCCAGGGCGGCGTCGCCGTGAAGCAGGCGCTGCCCTATGTCCGCCTCGTCGGCGCGAGCTGGCCGCTGCCGCTGTCCCGGGCTCACTACGAATATCTTGCCCTGTCGCGGCAGGCCGAGCTCGCGCCCGGCCTCGTGCCGGCGCTGCTGCATCACAATGAGGCCTTGGCGCTGACGGTGATGGAGCTGCTCGAGCCCCACATCATCATGCGCAAGGGGATGGTTGCGGGCTCGCAATATCCGCGCTTTGTCGATGACATCACCACCTTCATGGCGCGGACCCTGTTCTTCACCTCCGACCTCGCGCTGTCGGCGGCCGAGAAGAAGCAAGGCATCGCGGCCTTCGCCGGCAACCATGCGCTGTGCAAGATCACCGAGGATCTGATCTTCACCGATCCCTACCGCATCGCCGAGCAGAACCGCTGGACCACGCCGTATCTCGATGCGCTCGCCGCAGAGCTGCGAGAGGATATGGACCTGCATGTCGCGATCTCCCGGCTGAAGCTGAAGTTCATGGCGAGCCCCGAGGCGCTGGTCCACGGCGACCTTCACACCGGCTCGATCATGGTGACGGACGGCGAGACGCGGGTGATCGACCCCGAATTCGCATTCTACGGCCCGATGGGTTTCGATGTCGGCGCCGTGCTGGCCAACCTCCTGATGGCCTATTTTGCCTCCGCCGGCCACGAACGCTCGTCGGGCGAACGGCGTGCGTTCGAGGGCTGGGTGCTGGAGACGGTCGAGCAGGTCTGGGACGCGTTCGCCCGCAAGTTCCTCGACCTGTGGAGCGCTGGCGCCGCAGGCGATGCCTATCCCGCCTCACTCTTTGCCGGCGACAAAGGCGCAGCACGCCTGGAGGCCGAGCGGCAGGCCTACATGCAGCGGCTGTTCGCGGACACGATCGGCTTCGCCGCGGCAAAAACCATCCGCCGTATCTTCGGCCTCGCTCACAACATCGACTTCGAGCTGATCGAGGATCCGCGCCGGCGCGCGATCAGCGAAGCACGCGCCGTGAGGCTGGCAAGGATGATGATGTTGGAGACGGGGGCGTTTCCGACCATGGCGGACGTCACCGCTGCAGCGCGAAAATTGCGCGATTGGCAGCCGGAGTTCTAGCCGGCTTCCGCACAAATCGGCGGTGCCCGCGCGCGACGCTCGCATACGTCAACCCCTTCAAGGCGCTTGCGCTCGACCTGCCGTGGATGGTCAACTCCCGGACCGGAGCACGGCTTGCGTTGTCGGAGGGACCATGATGTTCAGGATAGTGGCGATCGTCGCGGGTCTGGGGCTGGCACTGGCCGCCACGGCGGAGGCCCAGACCCCGCGCAAGGGCGGAACCATCCGCATGACCGCGCCTTATGGGTCGAGCTTTACAAGCTTGGACATTCATACGACGCAGCGCGCCCAGGACGAGATCTACGCAAAGGCGCTGCACCGGTCGCTCTACATTTGGAATTCCGCCGAAGGCAAGCCGGTCCTGGAGCTCGCCAAGGAAGACGTCGTCTCGGGCGGAGGTCTCGTTCACACCTTCAAGCTGCGCGACGACGCCTATTTCCACAACGGTCGCAAGATGACGGCCGACGACGTCATCTGGACCTACAACCGCATCATGGACGGCACCAAGGCTTATCCCGGCGCGCGCTATGTCCGCGTGATCGAGGGCGCGGCGGCGGTCGAGAAGGGCCAGGCCAAGGAGATCTCGGGCCTGAAGAAAATCGATGACTTCACGATCGAGATGAAGCTGACCGAGAAAGTCGATCCGGGTTTCTACTTCTGGAATGCGATCACGTCGATCTATCCCGCCGACGAAGCCGCCAAGGAGAGCTTTCTCCAGAAGCCGATCGGTCTTGGGCCCTTCAAATTCGTCGAGCACGTGCCGGGATCGCGCATCGTTCTGGAGCGGTGGGACCGGTTCTACAAGCCCGGCAAGCCCTACGCCGACAAGATCATCGTGTCGGTCATGGGCGAGGCCGCGGCACGCGATGTCGCCTTCCGCAACAAGGAGATCGACACCTCGGTACTGGGGCCGGCGCAATATGTCGCCTATCAGAACGACGCCGACCTCAAGGGCGCCGTGGTCGAAGTCGCCGAGGTCTTCACCCGCTACATGGGGATGAATCCCGCGTTCAAGCCGTTCGCCGACAAGCGGGTCCGGCAGGCGATCAATTACGCGATCGACACCGACCTGATCATCAACAAGCTGGTCAAGGGCAAGGCCTATCGCGCCACCAGCTGGCTGCCGCTGACCTCTCCTCTCTACGACAAAACCATGAAGCCCTACGCCTTCGATCCCGCCAAGGCCAAGCAGCTGCTCGCCGACGCCGGCTATCCCTCAGGCTTCGAATTCGAATGGACCACCAGCCAGAACGAGAGCTGGGGCTTGCCGATCGTCTCGGCCGTGATCCCCATGCTGGACAGGGTGGGCATCAAGGCGAAGGTCAAGCAGGTCGAGACCGCGGTGTTGGCGGAAGTGGTTCGCAGCGGCGACTACCAAGCCTTCATCTACTCCCAGGCGACCGGACCCGATCCCCAGGCCGCCCTCAAATGCTTCCACTCATCGACGCCGCAATCCGCCTGCAACTACATGAACTTCAAAAATGCCGAGTTCGACAAGCTGGTCGACGAGGCCGGGCAGTCCGATGACGCTGCGAAGCGTACCCAGCTGCTGCAAAAGGCCAATGCGCTCCTCTACGAAGAGGCGCCGGTCTGGTTCTTCAACTACAACAAGGCGGTCATGGCGGTGCAGCCGTGGCTGAAGGGAATTCAGCTCAACGCGACGGAGCTGACCCATCAGAACGTCGAAGACCTCTGGGTCGACGAGACCTCGCCCGCGAAGTGACACACGCTCTCGCGCTCCCTCCGTCGCCATGAACGACGGAGGGAGAGAGGAAAAGTGCCGATGCTCTCCTTCCTGTTCCGCCGCCTCCTGCAGACCATCCCGACCGTGCTCGCCGTGGTGGCTCTGGTGTTCGTGCTGTTCAGTGTCGTGCCCGGCAGCATCGTCTCGTCCATGAGCGACGATGCCGACCCGCAGGTCGAGCTGCGCATGAAGAAGCAGCTCGGGCTCGACGATCCCGTCTATATCCGCTTCGGCGCCTACATCGCCAAGCTTGCGATCGGCGATTTCGGAACCTCGTTCCGGACGCGCGAGCCGGTAACGTTCATGATCGCCAAACGGATATGGCCGACGCTCCAGCTCATCTTCGCCGCCATGGCGTTTTCCGTCGTGATCGGTGTTCCCCTGGGTTTCATCGCCGCACTGAAGCCGGGGGGCATCGTCGACACGATGGCCATGGTCGTGGCGGTATCGGGACTTTCGATCGCTAAATTCTGGCTCGGACTGGTGCTGATGTATTTGTTTGCGTTGAAGCTCGGCTGGCTGCCGAGTTTCGGCTATGGCGATGGCGGACTGAAATATTTGATCCTTCCGGCCGTGACGCTCGGCGTCTCGCCGATGGCGCTGTTCGCCCGGACGACACGCGCCGCTGTCCTCGAGATCATGACCGCGGATTTCGTCCGCACCGCGCGCTCCAAGGGCATGAGCGAGACCCGAGTCGTGAAATGGCATGTGATGCGCAACGCGCTCGTCATCATTCTCACCACCGTCGGCCTGCAGTTCGGTGCGCTGATGGGGCAGGCGGTCGTGGTCGAGAAACTGTATTCCTGGCCGGGCATAGGCTCGCTGCTGGTCGATAGTGTCCTGCAGCGCGACATTCCGGCCGTCCAGGGCTCCATTCTTGTCGTGGTGCTCTCCTTTCTCGCGATCAATCTGCTGATCGACGTGCTCTACGGCGTGATCGATCCCAGGATCAGATACGCATGAAGCTCCGCGCCAATCTCATCATCGGTGGCGCGCTGTTCGCGCTTGCGATCCTGGTCGGCCTGCTCGCGCCCTGGCTGGCGCATACCGATCCTGTCCTGGACGCCAATCTGCTCAACGCGGAAGAGCCTCCGAGCTGGACCTGGTGGTTCGGCACCGACGACCAGGGCCGCGACATCTATTCGCGCGTCGTCTACGGCGCGCGCGTTTCGCTGACGGTCGGCATCGTCTCGCAGCTCATCAACAGCGTCATCGGCGTGGCGCTGGGCCTGAGCGCCGGCTATTGGGGCGGCTGGTGGGACGATGTCGTCAACGGCCTGACCAATCTCATGCTCGCGATTCCCTCGCTGATCTTCGCGCTGGCCATCATGGCGGTGCTTGGTCCCGGCCTGACCAGCCTGCTGATCGCACTCGGCTTGACCAACTGGTCCTTCACGTGCCGGATCGCGCGGGCCTCGGCGCTGTCGCTGAGGAGCCAGGGCTATGTGCAGGCCGCGACCGTGCTCGGCTACGGCGATCTGCGCATCATGATCACGCAGCTGCTGCCGAACATGCTGGGTCCGATCGTCGTCATCGGCACGCTCGGCATGGGCAGCGCGGTCTTGTCCGAAGCCGCATTGTCGTTCCTCGGCCTCGGCGTCCGCCCGCCGTTTCCGAGCTGGGGCAGCATGTTGTCGGATGCCCGCGACCAGATCACGACGGCGCCGTGGCTCTCGGTGTTTCCCGGCCTTGCCATCTTCCTGACGGTGCTCGGCCTCAATCTGCTCGGCGATGGCTTGCGCGACATTCTCGATCCCCAATCGCGGAGCCGGCGGACATGACGGGCGCGCCGCTGATCGAAGTCGAGGATTTGCGCATCGATCTCGACGATGGCTCGAGGCGCGTTGCGGCGGCCGAGGGCATTTCGTTCCGCATCGATCGCGGCGAGACCTTCGGCCTCGTCGGCGAATCCGGCTGCGGCAAGAGCATTACGGCGCTCGCCTTGATCGGCCTGTTGCGGCGGCCTTTGTCGATCGGCGGCGGCGTGATCCGGTTTGAGGGGGGGGAGATCCAGCACCTTTCAGCCGCCAGGCAACGCGATCTGCGCGGCAATCGCATCGCCATGATCTTCCAGGAGCCGATGACGGCGCTGAACCCGGTTTCGCCGGTGGGCCGGCAGATCGCAGAAATGTTCGTGCTGCACAAGGGCAAGAGCTGGCGGGAAGCCGACAGACTGGCGGTCGAGGCGCTGGCGAGCGTCCGCGTTCCCGCGCCGGAGCGGCGCGTCAACGACTACCCGTACCAGCTCTCCGGCGGCATGCGCCAGCGCGTGATGATCGCCATCGCGCTCGCCTGCGGTCCGGATCTCCTGATCGCCGACGAGCCGACCACGGCACTCGACGTCACCGTGCAGGCGGAGATCATCGAGCTGATGCGGAATTTATGCGCCGAGCGGGGGACCGCAATCCTGATGATCAGCCACGATCTGGGGCTGGTCGCCAATGTCTGTCGCCGCGTGGCCGTGATGTATGCCGGCCGTATCGTCGAGGAGCGCGGCTCGGCCGATATATTTCGGGCGCCCTCGCACCCCTATACGCGAGGCCTGGTCGCCTCGCTGCCGCGGCTGGGCAGTCGCGCCGCGCTTGGCCGCACCCGGCTGACGGAGATCGCCGGTGTGGTCCCGGCCATCACGAATTTCCCTGACGGCTGCCGGTTCAATCCGCGTTGCGCGCAGGCGACCGATATTTGCCGGACCACCGCGCCGGGAGCGGATTTGCTCGACGCCGGCGGTCTGGTCAGGTGTCACCACCATGCATGAGCCGCAAGACAGGTTGGGTGAGACACGGCCGGACGACGATGTCATTCTCAGCGTCAGGGATCTCGCGGTCCACTTTCCGCTCGGAGGTGGCCTGCTGGGGCGCGGCCGTCGGCTGCTCCGTGCCGTCGACGGCGTCGATCTCACCTTGAAGCGCGGCGAATGCCTCGGCCTCGTCGGCGAGTCCGGCTCCGGCAAGTCGACGGTCGCATTGTCGATCCTCGGTCTCCTGACGCCGACGCGCGGCCGCATCGTGCTGGACGGACAGGTCGTGACGAACCGGCGATCCGTCGATCGAAAGGCGCTGGCCCGCATCGTGCAAATCGTGTTTCAGGATCCCTACGCCTCGCTCAATCCGCGCCAGACCGTTCGTCGTACGCTGGAAGATCCCCTGCGTGTGCATGGCGTCACGGCCAAGAGCGAGATCGAGGACCGCGTCGCGAAGATGCTGCGGCATGTGGGCCTGCGGCCGGAGCAGGCCGACCGCTATCCGCATGAATTCTCTGGCGGCCAGCGCCAGCGCATCGGCATTGCGCGCGCGCTGATCCTCAATCCCAAGATCGTCATCTGCGACGAACCGGTCTCGGCGCTCGATGTCTCGATCCGCGCCCAGATCATCAATCTGCTGCTGGAATTGAAGGAAACGCTCGGTCTCTCCTACATCATGATTAGCCACGATCTCGGCGTCGTCGAACACATGAGCGACAGGGTCGCCGTCATGTATCTCGGCCGCATCGTGGAGAACGGCCACTGGCGCGAGATTTTCGAACGGCCGGCGCACCCCTACACCCAAGCCCTGATCGCCGCCATCCCCGATCCCTTGCGCCATGCGCCGCTGGCGACGACAGGCGGCGACCTTCCCAACCCGCTCAATCCGCCGAACGGATGCGCGTTCAGCCCGCGGTGTCGGCATGCGGAGGCCGTGTGTCGGAGCGAGCCGGGGCCGGTGCTGGAGACGCGGGTGGACGGGCACGCGGTGAGGTGTTGGCGAAGCGAGGAGATTGCTGCGGCGAGCTTCGCTCCATCACCGCCACCCTGAGTGGGCGCCTCGAAGCTCCGGATCAGGTGCATTCGCATTGCTTGCTTCGTCCCTCAGCGATAATGAGTTCGCCGTTGTGCCGGAATGACGGCGTTGTTCAGACTCCTTGGGATAGTGAGACCTCTCTATTCCGTGCTCGGCGCCATGACGTCCCCGCCGACTGCGACGTGGAAAGGTGATGGCACGACCACGATTGTAGGCGCCGTTACGTACAATCAGGTTAGCGGTGTCTGGCGCTATCTAAACGTCACGGCCGCACATGCTTCGGGTTACTATCAGACCACGCCGAACACGGGCCAAGGCTTCATTGCCGACACTGAAACAGCCGCTGACGAGGTTGATCTGAGATTTTTGCGCTTCAATTCCTCGATCATGGTGGTCGTCAACAGACAGCCGATAGCATCGTCAAGCTTCACGACCGATGCAGCCGGCTCTGCAAACCTATTGCAGTTGCGTTTCGCCGGCACGCCTCTGTCCTTCCCTCCAAATAAGTGCCCGGCATTCTGCAAACGCAACAGCTTGCCTTCAGCTAGTCGCTGCAGGATGTTGCGCGAAAGAAAGTGCTCTCGGGTGATCTTGGTTGAACATCCACCCAGCGGATGCAGATAGCATTTTTCGTTTGAAACACCCGTTTCCGCTCGCTGCGTTAGTTGAGAGGACTGCTTCCTCCAACGATTGAATGTTAGCCAGCAGCATTTCTTCGCCGGGTACCCGCTGCCGAATGGGCAGTCGCCGTCGGAAAGAGTTCTTGACCAGGGAAGGATGGGAGAGGCTTTCAAGCCCATGCCGGTTCATCACATCTTTCGCTACACGGTGGCGAAAGCTACGAAAATGCCACTCCCGCGTCCACTCCCCTCAGGACTGCAGCTTAACGAGCCCCAGCTCAGGGGCGGGCAATGGGGAAGAGCTGGGGCCCGACTGCGTTGCCCGCTTTCGGTCGGGCATTGGGAAAACTTGGTAATCGGTGAAGCGTTCCGACCTGTTTTTAGTGGCCGATGGGACGAATAGTTGCCGAATGAGGATCGCTTGCCTTGTGCCTTAGCGCTGACGTGCCACAAGCGAGCGCGCGTCGCTCCGCTTCTTCGACTTGAACTCGGAGATCTTCGACTTCTGCTAGTTGGGAAGAGAGCTCGTTTAAGCGTTGAGCAAAAAGGATCGTGCGCAAGTCCTGCATCAACGCCTCCACTGGGCAACTTGCACAGGGTAAAAAGGCGGCAGCGAGAGCACATTAAACCATGTGAATCTGCCCGGCGATTCCGCGTATTACCGATGGCATAGGTTCCGATTGACGGACGCATTCACTCGCTCAGGGTCGCGGCTTCGGCCAGCGCGTTCGATGACGCGTTCAGGAAATGTCGGCCGGCGCGGGCAATTGAGAGAGCAAAAGGAACCCCAGCTTCAGGGCGGTGAAGCTGGGGCTGTCTTGAGGCTGCCCCTTGGGGAAGGCAGCCACCCTTGGCAACGGGGTAACGGGAAAACAATGCAATCGGCAAGTCGTTCCAAGCTCGCTCGTCGGCCGCAGAATTCCCAGATTTGTTGAGGCAAACCGCTCCCTCAGGAATGTCGGCTCGGTCCCTTCAGGAGTGCATCTTCTGCCGGAGCTTCTCAATTCCCGGAGGTGTGCGGCATACTCTTCGATGATGCACTAGAAGGTGCCGCTCTCTCTTCGTTCGAAGTTCAAGCATAGAAGATCTATTTCGGCTTCGTTGAGATTCGCTCGAAAGTATCTGCACGTGTAGTCAGGCGTCCTTCTGCTCGCCAGTTTGGGGGCTTGAGTCAGAAAGATGCATTTTCTGCAATTGTCCGCGTGGTGACGATCCCGGCGTGCGTCGAGTTGCTCCAAAATATGGCGAAGCAAATCGCGAAAATTGTTTGCGCCAAGTTCAAGCGTAGCAATCGCATGGACGAGCTGTGTGATGGGATCGCCTGAAAGGAGTTTTTCTCCTCGCGGCGTCACATGAAGGATCACCGAGCGCTTGTCTTGATCGGAACTTCGGCGTTGAAGGTAGCCTTTGCCTTCGAGACGCTTGACTGTCTCAGAAGCGGTGGCGCGTGTCGTGCCGCCGAACTGAGCCAATGCGGAAGGGGTTCGCGAGAATCTGTTTGCACGCGCAAGAAACCGCAGCGCCATCCAGTCTCGATCACGCAATCCGCTGAGAGTGTCGTCAAACTGCCAACTGCCTGCGGCTTGAATTAGCAGGTCGACTGCTTCCCGCGCTGCCGTGATCATCCGCGCCCCACTCGTATGCTAACCCAACATATCGCTGATCAGAGGTCGCAACGCATCAAGAAAAGAATCGGACGTCTACATACGAAGGCTTGCAATCAGCGCTTGTGCGCCCGCGAGCGCCTATCTGGATTAGATTGTGTGGGGCAATACTTGCGCAGAATTGCGCTCAACCGCTGCCTTGCTGACGAGTGAGAGCTAATTCCTTACATGAACCTGACGACGTTTGTGCTCGCGGGCCGTCAGTTCTTCCAGAGGTTCACGTCGGCGGCCGAGTCCAAAGCCGATCTAGGATCGTGATTCCGCTAGGGGTCAAAAGCGGACCTGCGTCCACTCCCTCAGGGGGAGCTGCCACTGACGGCACCATCGCCACGATGAGCTCGTGCTCCTGTTTCGCCCGACCCATCAAACGCGGCCCCGGCAAGGCTATGGATTGCCGTTCAAGCCTATCGTCTGACACCAACCAGACGAGGGCGGCGATTTGCGTTCTCAGCCGGCAGCGCACGCAACCACGCGCGAAAACTGATGACCTCGGGGCAATCCGCGGTGCCTTCGGACGCAACCAGCCAATCACCCAGACCCGATCCCTCATCGATCCGGTCGCAGCGATAGCCCGGATGGTGGCCAAGCCCCCGGGCGATCAGCAGGTCGACCTTGCCTTCGACCAATTCGTGCAGGCCGGCCGGATGCAGCACCCGCAAGCCGATCTCCGCATGCGTGCTGCGAAACGCTGCCAGATCGAGGCGGCGGAGGTCGAAGCTGCCATGGACGCCCAATTGCAGCAGCACCGCACCTGTCGGTCTCAATTGCGAGGTCGCCTCCGCGATGTGGCGAAAGCCTTCGGAGACCCCGGGCAGATACGCCTGACCGGCGGCGGTGAGGATGAGCTGCTTATGCAGCCGCTCGAACAGCTGCACGCCGAGGCGCGCCTCCAGCGCCTTGACCTGCTGCCCCACGGCGGCGGGGGTCACGTGCAGCTCGTGTGCGGCCAGCTTGAAGCTGAGATGCCGCGCGGCGGCTTCGAACGCGCGGAGCGCGTTGAGTGGTGGAAGGATGTAGGTCATCGGGCTGCATTTTGACACTGATGGGCCGTGGCCTTGCAATAGATTTTCTTGCGCTGAACCGCAGCAATGATGCTTTGCGGAGCGGTGATGGCGCCGGATACGGTCGATCCGCAATCCGGAGAAACCCTATGCCGCCAGCTCACATCGTCAGCCACAATCCCGCAACGGTCCATCCTGCCGCCGGCGGCTACTGCATGGGACTTGAACTGACGCAGCATCGACGCCTGTTGTTCATCAGCGGCCAGGTGCCCGAGAGGTCCGACGGCGCCGTTCCTGACGGTTTTGAGGCGCAGTGCGAACAGGCCTGGCGCAATTTGATCGAGGTGCTCGCCGCCGCCGGCCTTGGCGTCGCGCATCTGGTCAAGGTCACCACGTTCCTGACCGACCGCAATCAACTCGTGACCAACCGCTCCATTCGTCGCGCGATGCTGGGCGAGCACCAGCCCGCGCTGACGGTCGTGATCGTCGAGACCGTCGACAGCAAATGGCTGCTGGAGATCGAGGCGATCGCCGCGGAGTGAAACCAGCCGACTTTGCAATGAACCAATCATATCAGGTGCCCCATGGCTGAGATCATCCATCCGTTTTACGAAGCGCATCGCAGTGCAACGCAGGCCGCCATGCGCGAGCGGCTCGATTTGGCCGAACCGATGTTGCGCGAGCGCGCGCAGCTTTCCGAGATCGACGGGATCAGGCGGGAGGTGATGGACGAATTCGAAATCGTGATCACCCAGATGCCCTATGTCGGCGGCGCGGCGAGCCGCATGAGCGATTTCTTCATGCGCCTCATGGGCTTCATGGCCATCAGCCGGGTGCTGCGACGCCACGGCGTGCCAGTGCCTGTGATCGGCGAGATCGAGCGAGAAACCTACAAGGCACAATTGCTAGCCGCGCCTGAAGCGGAGCGTCTTGCCTCGGGGCGTCAATTCATGTCGCCGGAGAACCAGGCTTTGCTGCGCGAGCAGGCGGCAAGAAGCGCGACAGAAAGCCATCAGACCGAATTTCCGGAAGATTTCGTCTACGATTTCGTCGAGCCTGATACGAGTGACAATTTTGAATTCGGCATCAACTACAAGGCTTGCGGCTTCTGCAAACTCGCGGCGCGCCATGGCGACAAGGACATTCTGCCGAATATCTGCGGGCTCGATTTCGTCGCCTACGCAGCGCGAGGCATCCGCCTGGAGAGGACACAGACGCTAGCGGGCGGTGCGAGCCATTGCAATTTCCGGTTCTCGCGGCTTGGGTCGGATGAGAAGGCAGAGAGTTAGGCGGCCCCCTCATGCTGTGCGATTGAGGTGAGCCTGGATTGCCCCTGCTGCCACATCGTCATTGCGAGCGCAGCGAAGCAATCCAGAATCGTTCCGCGGCGGCAGTCTGGATTGCTTCGCTGTGCTCGCAATGACGGAGGTTGGGGCGCTGTCCGGAGCCGACCCGCGTAGACCGCCACGATGACATCCTGCGCCTGTTTTGCCCGACGAGTCAAACGCCGCCACGGTGACGTCTACATAATTTCGGGTTTTTGTAACTCGTTGAATTCCCTCACGCTGTCTACTGTGCATGGGGTTGTTTTCGCTCTTTTTGTTTTGAGGGCGGCTATTCCGCCGCCTTTTCCCTCAGCCGCTGCGCGTAGACGTTGATCACCAGCGCCGCCAGCAGGATCAGGCCGCGGATCAGGATCTTCAGGAAGCTGTCGATGTTGACGTGGTCGAGGCCGTTGTTGAGAACGCCGAGGACGAAAAGCCCGACGATGGTGTTGCCGATGCCGCCGCGGCCGCCGAACAGGCTGGTGCCGCCGACCACGACGGCGGCGATGGAGTCGAGCAGATAGGTATCGAACTCGTTCTGCTGCGCGCTGCCGAAATGGGCGACACCGAGCATGCCGCCGATACCGGAGCACACCGCCGAGATGACCATCACCGCGCCGAGGATGAGCTTGACGTTGAGGCCGGAATATTCGGCCGCCTCGCGGTTGCCGCCGACCATGTAGACGTAGCGGCCGAAGCGGGTGTAGGTCAGCACCAGATGCCCGCCGAGCAGCATGATCGCGGCGACGATGACGATCCATGGGATGCCGCCGATCGATCCGGACCCGAGCGTGGTGATCACGCCGGGCACCTTGTAGGCGATCTGGCCGCGCACCAGCAGCGCCGAGATGCCGGCCGCGATCTGCATCATCGCCAGCGTCATGATGAAGGAGGGGATGCCGATCACAGTCAGCCCCAACGCATTGACGAGGCCGAGAAACGCGCAAAGCAAAATGGCCAGCAGGATCGCCGCGGCGCCGGGCAGGGGAATGTTGGGAATGCTGACGTAGGATTCCTGGAGCGTGAAGTAGGCGACCGCGATGCCCGTGACGTTGGCGATGCTGGCGATCGAAAGGTCGATCTCCGCGCAGAGGATCACGAAGGTGAGGCCGACGGCGATGATGCCTGTGACCGACACCTGCGTCAGGATGTTGCCGAGATTGTCCAGCGTCGCGAAGGAGGGGCTGGCGAGGGCAAAGAAGGCGGAGAGAAAGATCAGTGTCAGGAACGGGGCGATGTTGCGCATCTGCGAGCGCAGGAACGGCGCAAGCCCTCGCGCTCGCTGCCCCGCCGCCAAAGCCGTGTCACTGCTCACCATGGTGCTTCTCCGTCACGCCGCTTCCAGCAGGCGGTCCTTGCTGACCGGCTCGTTCTTGAATTCGCGCACCAATGCGCCGCGCTTGAGCACGAGGATGCGGTCGGCCAGCGACAACACCGTTTCCGGCTCGGTCGACAGCACGATGATCGCGAGCCCTTTGGCGCGGAGATCGCGGACGATGTTGATGACGTCGTTCTTGGCGCCGACATCCATGCCGCGGGTGGGCTCGCACAGCACGAGGAGCTTGGGCGGATAGGTCAGCCATTTCGCCAGAGCGACTTTCTGCTGATTGCCGCCGGAGAGCATGCCGAGATCGAGGCCGACGACCGGCGGCCTGATCTGGAGCTGCTCGACCTGGCGCTTTGCGATGTCGCGCTCCTGCGCCGGCTTGAGCAGCAGCGCCGAGATGCGATCGAGAATGCTGATCGAGATGTTCTTGTAGACCGGCTCCTGGTGAAACAGCATCGCGCGCCGGCTCTCCGGCACCAGCGCCACGCCGGCGCGCCGCGCCGCAGCCGTGCTGGCAAAGTGTTTTGGCTTGCCCTCGACCGCGAGCGTGCCGGCATCAGGCTTCAGCTTGCCGAACAAGATGCGCGACAATTCCTGCTGGCCGCAGCCCATGAAGCCGTAGATGCCGAGCACTTCGCCGGCGCGCGCCTCGAAGGAGATGTCCTTCAGGCTGCGGGCCAGCGACAGCTGGTCGACCTTCAGGACCACCGAGCTGTCGCTTGGCCGCGGCAGCATCAGATCGTCGCTATAGCTGTGCTCGAGCGCTTCGCCGCCGCGGCCGATCATGGCCTCGATCAGCGCGCCCTTGCTGGTCGCAGCACTTGCTGTCTCCGCGACCTTCCGCCCGTTGCGGAACACGGTCACCGTGTCGGACACGCGCAAGATGTCCTCGATGAAATGCGAGATGAAGACGATCGCCGTGCCTTCCTCGCGCAGCCGCCGCAGCGTCGCGAACAGCCGCTCGACCTCGGGCGGGGAGAGGGCGGAGGTCGGCTCGTCCAGGATGACGATGCGCGCGCCGGAGAACAGCACGCGCGCGATCTCGATCAGCTGCTGGAGCCCGATCGGGAGGTCACCCAGCCGGCTCATCGGATCGACGTCGATGCCGAAGCGGGCGAGCTGCTCGCCGGCCTCACGCGCCATCCGCCGCCATTGCACCAGGCCGAGCCGGTTGGTCGGCTGGTTGCCCAGAAACACGTTCTCCGCGACCGTGAGGTCGGGGGCGACGGACAGCTCCTGGTGTACCATGGCGATGCCGGCGCTGTGCGCGTCGCGGGCCGAGCGGAAATGCGTCTCCTGTCCCTCGATCAGGAAGCGGCCGGAGAATTCGGTGTGCACGCCGGCGATGATCTTCATCAGCGTGCTTTTTCCCGCGCCATTCTCGCCGACGAGACCATGGATCTCGCCGGGCAACAGCGCGAAGTCGACACCACGAAGCGCCTCGACGCCGCCGAAGCTCTTCGTGATGCCCTGCAGTTCCAGAATGGGCGAACGATCCTCTCGCATGGAGGCTCAGATCAGGAAGTGATCCTGCATCCACTGCATCCCGGCGGCGTTGGCCTTGGTGACGACCGGACCGTCGGTGACGACGTTCTTGGGAATGCCCTGTCCGCTCTTTTCGCCGCCGACCACGGCGGAGACGCCCGCGATGACGGCGCCGCCATGAATCCGGCAGGACGGATTGCGCACGGTGGCGAACATGCGGCCTTCGCTGACGGCCTGGATCGCCGGCGGCATCGCATCCACGCCGCCGATCAGGATGTTGGTGCGGCCCCGCGCCTTCATGATATTGGCGGCGGCGAGCGCCATGTCGTCATTGTGGAAGAACGCCGCGTCGATCTGCGGATATTTCGTCAGGTAGGTTTCCCAGAGACGAGCGGTCTTCGACACGTCCCAGTCGGCCGGCTGGGTGTCGAGCACCTCGATCCCGGGGAATTGCTTCACGACATTGTTGAAGCCCTTGGCGCGGCCCTGCGCGCCGGTGTGGCCGAGGGCTCCTTGCGTCATGATGATCTTGCCCTTGCCGCCCATGGCGTTGCACAGCGCCTGCGTCACGGAGGCGCCCATGAACTCGTTATCAGGGGCGAGGAAGGAGTGGACGTTGATCTGGTCTAGCGGCGCAATCAGCGTGTCCATGTCGATCACGGGCGTGCCGGCATCGATCATCTTCTGCACCGGCTGGGTGAGGGTGCCGATGCCGAATGCCTGGATCGCGACGAAGTCCCATTTCTGCGAGGCCATGTTGTCGATAGCCGCGCGCTGCTTCACGGCATCGAGCTGGCCGTCGAACCAGGTGACCTCGACATTGAACAGCTTGCCCCAGAATTCCGCGGCCTGCTTGCCCTGCGCGCACCAGGTCGCCTGGAGGCCTGCGTTGGAGAACGCCGCCTTCAGCGGCTTCTCGCTTCGTCCGACCTCGGCTGCGAGGGCGGGGTTTATGCCCATGCTGCCGAGGATGGCAGTCGCGGCGCCGGCGGTTGCTGCCGCCTGAAGAAGATCGCGCCTCGTCGTCGAGAAATCTTTCGTCCCGGACATCGCTCGCTCCCATACAAATTTATCTTCGGCGCGTCATTGATTGCGCGACCGATGTCCGAAAGTGTCTCACAAGAGTTGGTGCCACTCAATCTGCAATCAACGCGAGATTGCCGCAAGCCGCGTTGGTGCAGCGCAAAGCGCGTCAGGCCGGGACGCCCGCGAACGCGTCGATCTCGATGAGCAGTCGGTCCCAGGCCTGCGCGATGCCCGGCGACCATTCATCGCGCAGCAGATCGCGCAGCGTATCCCTGATGACGGCGAAGAAGGCGGTGAACAGCTCGCGCGGCGTGCCGTAGCCATCGTGCGATTCGACCTCGCATGCGATCAGCCGGAATTGCCCACGGCGATCACCGGCGAAGTCGAGAATCGCCTCGATCGTGAGTGCCAGCATCGAGCCCATCACGAGCTCGCTGCCTTGCGTGCGGAACATCGCCCGCGTTTCGGGGTGCTGTTCGAACAGCCGCTGATAAACGTGTGGCGTGAGATCCGTGCAGCGCGAGGCTGCAAGTTCAAAGCTCTGTTCGATCGGATTGGAAGAAGTATTCATCGGCGCTTCAGCCCCGCAGACAAAAAAAGAGCGGGGCCCTAGCCCCGCTCGAAAATTGTGTCGACCCTATTATCCCCGATTCTAAGATTTGATCTTGATTGGCGGGGCGACGCTGCATTTTGCGCGTCAGGGGCTCCTCCCGAGACTTGGACCACCAGACTTCGACCTCGCGGCCAGCCTGAGCAAGCGGATGCTAGATCAACTTTTCTCACTTGTCATCATTTTCGGCAACGAATGTTCAAAATTCGAGCAATTGACGAAATGATCGGGCATTCGGCCTTTAAGCATATGACAAACATAAGAAATCTGTGGATAGGGCAGGGGTGCGGAACTGCCTAAATGCCGGAAGGTCCCCTCCCGTGGGCAGTCGGACCCCAGTTTCCAAGGACTTTGCGCTGGACCAAGAAGGCGCCGGAACCGGGCTCGACTCGGCCATGGCGCGGTGTTTAGTTACTAGACGAACGAATGGTTCGGCGGATGCGCGCACGGCTGCAAAAATTCCTACCCCTGGTCCTGCTCGCCTTGGTGATGCAGGTGCTGGCGCCGATTGCCGCCTGTCTGGCGGCCGGCCAAGCCGTGGCCGATCCGCTTTCCGCCGCCGTCATCTGCCACAGCGCGAGCGAGCAGGGCGGCCTGAACGATCCGGCGGGTACGCCGGTCGCACATGCCGGTGCCTGTGCCCTCTGTTGCTTGGCGCAATTGGGCGCGTCGCTGGATTCGCCGCCGCACGCCGCGCTTTCCGTTCCTTTCCGCCACGCCGAGCGTATGGTGTGGCATGCGGCGGAGGCATCCCTCGCCGCCGTCCATAAGGGCTCGAGTGCCCAGGCACGCGCCCCGCCTCAATTTTCCTGACGACTCTCGTGATCGCCGCGGTCCGCCGCAGGCGATTGATGCTGTCGAATGGCCGGAGAGAAAGCCCGGCGTCAGGAATGCCCCCATGTTACGTTGTCATGCCCGCCGTGGCGTGAGCATCGTTGCCGTTCAGGCCGCGCTGCTTGCGTCGTCGAGCGGAGCCTTTGCCCAAGGCAGCAGCGCAGTGCTGCCGCCAATCACCGTTGAGGCACCTCAGCAGAAGCGCGCGTCGGCGGTCCGAGCGCCACGCAATTCTGCGCGATCGGCGCGCGCGACGCGAAGCCCGCGAACGACCCTATCGCCGCAGCAAACCGCGAGCGAACAGAATGTAGGGGCTCCGGGCGCCCTGACGGTTCTGACTGCGCAACAAGCGCTGGCGGAGATTAACCAGACTCCGGGCGGCGTGGCGCTCGTATCGGCCGAGGCGTACAGGAACTCGACGCCATCCAACACGATCAAGGATGTTCTGGATTACGTGCCCGGCGTGTACGCCCAGCCCAAATGGGGCGACGACACTCGCCTTTCTATTCGCGGGTCTGGCCTGTCGCGCAATTTTCATCTGCGCGGCGTGCAGCTCTATATGGACGGCATTCCGATCAACACTGCGGATGGCTATGGCGATTTCCAGGAGATCGATCCGAGCGCCTATAAATATGTCGAAGTCTTCAAAGGAGGCAACGCGCTTCAGTTTGGCGCCAATTCGCTGGGAGGCGCGATCAACTTCGTGACCCCGACCGGCCGCGACTCGTTTCCGAATGGTGTATCCTTCGATGTCGGAGGATTCGGCTACAAACGACTTCAGGCGAACGCAGGAGGCGTCAACGGGCCATGGGACGGTTTCGTTACCGCTTCCACGCAGGCCGCAGACGGTTTTCGCGATCACAGCTTCGGCTCGAGCAACCGTTTGAGCGGCAATGTCGGGTATCAGTTCTCGCCGGATGTCGAGACACGGTTCTACCTCAATGCCAACGAAGTGCGGCAGCGAATCCCGGGTACCGTGACCAAGACATCCGCTTTGACCGATCCGGAAGCTGCTGCACCCGCGAATGTTGCGATGGATCAGCAGCGCAATATTGATACCGTCAGGCTCGCCAACAAAACCACCTTTCGTTTCGATGACACCAAAGTCGAATTCGGGGCCTTTGGCGTCGATCGCCATTTGATGCATCCGATCTTTCAGTGGCTGGACTACCGTTACAAGGACTATGAAGGATTCGCGAAGATCACGGATGACCGCACCATTGGCGGCTTCCGCAACAGGTTGGTCGCGGGCGTCCAGGTGCTGAACGGCAGCATTGACAACCAGCAGTTCGCCAACATTGGCGGGCAGAAGGGAGCGCTGCTTTCTTCGTCGATCGATCGGTCGGAGAATACCTCGGCCTATGTCGAAGACAGCTTCTACGTCATTCCAAATCTTGCAGTGATCGGCGGCACGCAATTCCTGTACGCGACCCGCAATCGGCAGGATCGTTTCCTCAGCGACGGGAATCAATCGGGGGCAACGCGCTTTAATATCTGGTCGCCGAAAGGCGGTCTGTTGTGGCAAATCGATCCGAGCTGGCAGGCCTTCGCCAATGTCTCGCGGAGCGCCGAGGTGCCGAGCTTCGGCGAAAGCGCGATTGGTCTCGGCATTCCGACGATCCCGTTCACCAGCATCCGCCCGCAGATTGCGACCACGTACGAAATCGGGACTCGCATGAAGCGATCTGATTACGCTTGGGAACTGACGGCCTACCGGGCCAACATTCGCGACGAATTGCAATGCCTCTATAGTGCTTTCGGCAACTGCAATGTGACCAATGCCGACCGCACCATCCATCAAGGCATCGAGGCCGGCGCGGGCGCGGCGATCTTTCGTGACATCTTCGTCAATGGCCCGGCGCCGGACAAGATCTGGCTGAATGTCGCCTATTCCATCAACGACTTCCGCTTCGACAAAGATCCGATCTTCGGAAACAATCGATTGCCGGGAGCCCCAACTCACTACCTGCGCGCGGAGCTTCTCTACAAGCACCCTGCCGGTTTCTATATTGGACCCAACGTCGAATGGGTGCCACAGGCCTACTTCATCGACAGCATGAACACGCTGACGACAGAGCCTTACGCCCTGCTGGGATTGAAAGCCGGATTCGACAATGGCGGCCCGATGTCTGCCTACATCGAGGGGCGCAATCTCACCAACAAGACCTACATAGCCAGCGCGAGTATCATCGATCGAGCGACAGCGACATCAGCATTGTTTGAGCCGGGTACGGGAAGAGCAGTGTACGCTGGAATGAGGTATCGATGGTGACGTGCAAATGGGCACTTGGGTCTATGTTCGGGTCCGCGGCAGGCCGGCATTCCGAATGCCGATGCTCACTGCGCGGAAGATCGTCGTGGAAGAATGCCGGGCCATTCTCGGCCCGATCATCGTGAAAGAGGCAATCAACATGAAGACTATCGGACGAACTCTCCTTACGATCTCACTATTGCTGACCGGCTGTGCCGCCGCACGGGCCGACGACGTCAAGGCCGGCGATCTCGTCATTTCGCAGGCATGGAGCCGGGCGACGCCGGGCGGCGCCAAGGTCGCCGGCGGCTATCTCACCATCGAGAACAAGGGCACAGTGGCCGACAAGCTGGTCGGCGTTTACGCCGATATCGCGGGGAAGGCTGAGGTCCACGAGATGGCGACGGACAACGGCGTGATGAAGATGCGCCTGCTCGACAAGGGACTCGTGATCGATCCCGGCAAGACGGTGAAGTTCGCCCCCGGCGGCTATCACCTGATGCTCCAGGAGTTGAAGGGCCCCTTCAAGCAGGGGGACAAGGTGCCGGTGACGCTTCAATTCGAGAAGGCCGGCAAGGTCGCCGTCTCCCTCGACGTCCAAGGCGTCGGCGCCCAGGCGCCCGGCGATAGCGGACACATGATGAAGAAAATGCCTGATCATTCGGGAATGAAGATGTGATGAAACAGATCAAGCCTTCCATGACCATGCATCGAATCCTTGCGAGTCTGATCGTCGCGCTCGCAGCGTCCCCTGCGGCGGCGCATATCACGCTAGAGACCAAACAGGCGGCGGTCGGCTCCTACTACAAGGCCGTCTTCGCTGTGCCGCACGGCTGCAAGGGCTCGCCCACGGTGAAGATCCGGGTGCAGATTCCGGAAGGCGTGATCGCTGTGAAGCCGATGCCGAAGGCGGGCTGGACCGTCGATATCGTCGAGGGCAAATACGCAAATGAGTACGACTACCACGGCAACAAGCTTTCCACCGGCGTCAAGGAGGTGGCCTGGTCCGGCGGCAAGCTGCCGGACCACAATTACGATGAGTTCGTCATCAGCAGCTTCCTCACCACGAGCCTGAAGCCGAACACGACGCTGTATTTTCCCGTCGTCCAGGAATGCGAGACCGGCGTCAGCCGCTGGATCGAGATCCCCGCGGAGGGAGCGAAGCATTCGCACGAAGGCAGTTCTCCGGCGCCTGGCCTGAAACTCCTGCCAAAACCCTGATGCGCCTGCTCGCCGCGCTCGCGACGCTACTCCTCGTTGTCGGCTTCTCGACCGGCGCCTCGGCGCACGCGGCGCTCGTCGCGGTCGAGCCGGCGAGCGGCAGCATGCTCGCGAGCGCGCCGAAGGCGGTGGAGTTGCGCTTCAACGAGACAGTGACGCCGGGCGCCATCCAATTGATCGACGGCGCGGGCAGGGCGCGGGATGATTTGCGCGTCGACGCATCGGGCGAGACCATCTCGGTTGCGATGCCGGCGGACATGCCGCAGGGCACGGCGGTCGTCAGCTATCGCGTGATCTCGCAGGATGGCCATCCCGTTGCGGGATCGGTGATCTTCTCGATCGGCATGCCGACGGGGACGCAACCCCCCACAAATGCCGATGGCGGATTGAACGAGCTGATCTGGCTGGCGCGGGTCGCTCTCTATCTTGGCCTGTTCGTCGGCGTCGGCGGCGTGTTCTTTGCGCGCTGGGTTGCGCGGTCGATGACCGGCATAACCGTTCCGTGCGTGGCGCTCGCCATCGGCATCCCGAGCACGGTGGTCTCCCTTGGTGTGTTGGGGCTGGATCTCCTCGGGCTACCGCTGTCGGCTCTCGCGACGATAGCTCCTTGGAAAGTCGCATCCGGGACCAGCGCGGGCCCAGCCTTGCTCGTGGCCATCGCCGCAATGCTGTTCGCGCTGCTGGCGCTAGCCAACGCGTGGTGCGCGCGCGCTCTGGCGATCATTGCCTTGGTCGGCGTCGGCTTGTCGCTGGCCATGACTGGGCACGCCGCTACGGCACCGCCCGAACTGTTGACCCGGCCGGCAATCTTTCTCCATGGCCTCGGTGTCGCCTTTTGGATTGGGGCTCTCGCGCCGCTGGTCGCCCTGTTGTCGAGGCGGCCCGCCGCGGCATTGCCTGTCGTGAACCGCTTTGCTCGCCTCGCCGCGCCGGTCGTTGGCGTTCTCGCATTGACCGGCCTCGCGCTCGCCATCGTCCAGCTTGAAAAGCCGTCTGCATTGGTGGAGACCCGGTACGGACTGATCCTCTCGATCAAGCTTGCGCTGGTCCTCGTGTTGCTGGCGCTTGCCACGCTCAACCGCTTTCGCCTGACCCCGGCGCTGGCGGGGGATCACAAGGCCGCGCAGACCCTGAAGCGCTCGATCGTGCTCGAATGCGTCATCGCGCTCGGCATCTTCGCCGACGTGGCCGGCTGGCGCTTCACGCCGCCGCCGCGGACGATCGTTCCGGAGACGCCGCTGGCGATCCACATCCATACGGACAGGGCGATGTTTCAGGTCCTGGTCTCGCCGGGTAAGGCGGGTATCGACGATTTCGTGCTGCAGCTCATGACCGGCGAGGGGGCGGTGCTCGAGGCCAAGGAGGTGACGCTGACGCTGAGCCTGCCCGAACGCGGCATTGAGCCGATGGAGCGGAACGCCTCGCGCGGGCCGGACCGCTACTGGCACGTGCGCAAGGTCGAGCTGCCCTTTGCCGGCCGCTGGCATGTGCGGATCGACGCTCTGGTGAGCGATTTCGAGAAGATCACGCTGGAGGACGAACTCGAGGTGGCAGCGCCGTGAATCGGGCTCTTCGGCACATCACGCGGAATCTGAAGTCGACGGAAAAATGACAGGAATTCCGCTGTGTTAGCGGGTTTTCCTCATTCCCGGTCTTGTGTTTTGGCTCCCAATCCGGTTTCACTGCAAGCCGTCACTGATTCCTCGAGTATTGCCATGCGGTTGTCGCGGTTCTTTCTGCCCATCCTGAAGGAAAATCCGAAAGAGGCGGAGATCGTCTCGCATCGGCTGATGCTGCGTGCCGGCATGATCCGGCAGGAGGCCGCCGGCATCTATGCCTGGTTGCCACTCGGCTTCCGCGTCTTGAAGAAGATCGAGCAGATCGTGCGCGAGGAGCAGGACCGCGCCGGCGCGCTTGAACTGTTGATGCCGACGCTCCAGCTTGCCGATCTCTGGCGCGAGAGCGGCCGCTACGATGCCTATGGCCCCGAGATGCTGCGCATCGCCGACCGGCACAAGCGTGAGCTGTTGTACGGACCGACCAATGAGGAAATGATCACCGAGATCTTCCGCGCCTATGTGAAGTCCTACAAGAGCCTGCCGCTGAATCTCTATCATATTCAATGGAAATTCCGCGACGAGCAGCGTCCGCGCTTCGGCGTGATGCGCGGCCGCGAGTTCTTGATGAAGGACGCCTATTCGTTCGACCTCAACGAGGCCGCGGCGCGCGTCGCCTACAACAAGATGTTCGTGGCGTATTTGCGCACCTTCGCGCGGATGGGGCTGAAGGCGATCCCGATGCGCGCCGAGACCGGGCCGATCGGCGGTGATCTCAGCCACGAGTTCATTGTGCTCGCCGAGACCGGCGAATCCGGCGTTTTCATCAATCGCGACGTGCTGGACCTGCCGGTGCCGGGCGAGGACGTCGACTATGAGAGTGATTTGACGCCGATCATCAAGCAATGGACCTCGGTCTATGCGGCGACGGAAGATGTTCACGACGCCGCGCGCTTCGAGCAGGAAGTGCCCGCGGACAAGCGGGTGAATACCCGCGGTATCGAGGTCGGGCAGATCTTCTACTTCGGCACGAAGTATTCCGACGCGATGAAGGCGCTGGTGGCGGGCCCCGACGGTGTCGACGTGCCGATCCATGGCGGCTCCTACGGCGTCGGCGTCTCCCGCCTGCTCGGCGCCATCATCGAGGCCTGTCATGACGATGCCGGCATCAAATGGCCGGAGGCCGTTGCCCCGTTCCGCGTGTCGATTCTCAACCTCAAGCAGGGCGATGCCGCGGTCGATGCGGCCTGCGAGAAGCTCTATGCGGAGCTGTCCGCCAAGAGCGTCGACGTGCTCTACGACGACACCGACCAGCGGGCCGGAGCCAAATTCGCCGCCGCCGACCTGATCGGCATCCCCTGGCAGATCATGATCGGGCCGAAAGGGCTCGCCGACGGCAAGGTCGAGCTCAAGCGGCGAAGTGACGGCGCCCGCGAGACCATGTCGCCTGCGGACGCGGTCGCAAGACTTGTGGGCTGATAAGGCTGGTCGGCTGAATATTGTTCATCGCCCCAGATTGCGGCCGCCAATCCGGCCACATTTGACCCCGAATCATGGGACTATCGAGCGATGGATGAGACCATGACCGAAACCGTTCAAACCGCGCCTTTTGCGCCCTTCGAGTGGATGCTGTCGGCGCGTTACTTACGCGCGCGCCGCAAGGAGGGATTCATCTCGGTGATCGCCGGGTTCTCCTTCCTCGGTATCATGCTGGGCGTGGCGACGCTGATCATCGTCATGGCCGTCATGAACGGCTTCCGCAAGGAGCTGCTCGACAAGATACTCGGGCTCAACGGCCACATCCTGGTCCAGCCGCTGGAATCGCCGCTGACCGACTGGAAGGACGTCGCCGACCGCCTCAGCCAGGTCCAGGGCATCCGGCTCGCAGCGCCCGTGGTAGATGGCCAGGCGCTGGCGTCATCGCCGTGGAACGCCTCCGGCGTCCTGGTGCGTGGCATCCGCTCCGACGACCTCAACAACCTCACCTCGATCGCCAAGAACATCAAGCAGGGCTCGCTCGAGGGTTTTGACGACGGGCAGGGGGTCGCGATCGGCCGGCGCCTCGCCGACCAGTTGTCGCTGCACGCCGGCGACAGCATCACGCTGGTGGCGCCGAAGGGCGCGGTCACCCCGATGGGCACGACACCGCGCATCAAGCCGTACAAGATCGCTGCGGTGTTCGAGATCGGCATGTCGGAGTATGATCTCGGCTTCGTCTTCATGCCGCTGGCGGAGGCGCAGGCCTATTTCAACCGCAGCAACGACGTCACCTCGATCGAGGTCTTCACCACAAATCCGGATCAGATCGTCGCGTTTCGTCAGGCCGTGACGGAGGCGGCGGGCCGGCCGGTGTTCCTGGTAGACTGGCGCCAGCGCAACTCGACCTTTTTCAACGCGCTCCAGGTCGAGCGCAACGTGATGTTCCTGATCCTCACCATGATCGTGCTGGTCGCGGCGCTCAACATCGTCTCCGGCCTGATCATGCTGGTGAAGGACAAGGGCAGCGACATCGCGATCCTGCGCACGATGGGGGCCTCGCAAGGCTCGATCATGCGCATCTTCCTGATCACGGGCGCCTCGATCGGCGTGGTCGGTACGATGGTCGGCTTCATCGTCGGGCTGGTGATCTGCCTCAACATCGAGTCGATCCGGCAATTCCTGTCCTGGCTGACCAGCACCGAGCTGTTTTCGCCAGAGCTGTATTTCCTGTCGAAGCTGCCCGCCGAGATCGACATCGGCGAGACCTCGGCCGTCGTCATCATGGCGCTGACGCTGTCGTTCCTGGCGACGCTGTATCCGTCCTGGCGCGCCGCGCGCCTCGATCCCGTCGAAGCGCTGCGGTACGAGTGAGGGGCTGATGGAGCAGCAGGGGGCGGAAGATGTACCGGTCATTTATCTCCACGAGATAAAGCGGCAGTACTTGCAGGGCGAGGTGCCGCTGACGATCCTCGACGGCGCCAAGCTCGCGCTGTGGGCGGGCCAGTCCGTCGCGCTGGTGGCGCCGTCCGGCTCGGGCAAGTCGACGCTGCTGCACATTGCGGGGCTGTTGGAAGCGCCCGATTCCGGTGAGGTCTACGTCAATGGCGCGCCGACCTCGCAACTGCCCGACATCGAGCGCACCCAGCTTCGCCGCACCGACATCGGCTTCGTCTACCAGTCTCACCGGCTGCTGCCGGAGTTCTCGGCGCTGGAGAACGTCATGATGCCGCAGATGATCCGCGGCCTCAAAAAGTCCGAGAGCGTCAAGCGCGCCAAGGAGATCCTCGGCTATCTCGGCCTCGGCGAGCGTATCACGCACCGCCCGTCCGAGCTGTCCGGCGGCGAGCAGCAGCGCGTTGCGATCGCGCGCGCTGTGGCCAATGCTCCGCGGGTGCTGTTTGCGGACGAGCCGACCGGCAATCTCGATCCGCACACCGCGGACCACGTTTTCCAGGCCCTGATGCAACTCGTCAAGGCGACCAAGGTCTCCATGTTGATCGCGACCCACAACATGGAACTCGCCGGCCGCATGGACCGCCGCGTGTCGCTGTCGAACGGCCAGGTGGTCGAGCTCGAATAAAAAACGCGAAAACAACCCCATGCACAGTAGCCAAGTGCTTGGCCGGACTGACGAAAAAAATGGCGTTCCTCGGGGTGCTCAAGGCCGGATCACCGTCAATTTGAACGGTCCGCCATTGGCGGCGGCATGGTCCACCGCCTCGTTGGCGTGGTCGAGATCGAAGGCGGTGGCCTCGTACTCCTCCAACCTGAGCAGTCCCGCGCGCACCAGCGCGATCAGGCGGCTTGCCGCATCCGGCGGATACATCCAGACGCCGTGGATGCTGATGCAGTTGCGCATGATCCAGGGGTAGGGCAGCTCGAGGCCCGCGCCGCCCGCCATGCCGACACCACCCATCAGCACGACGCGGCCGTATGCGCGCACCGTCATGATCGCCGCGCGCACCACATTCGTGCTCACGGAGGGCGGCATGATGTCGAGCACGCAGTCGATCGGCACGGGCGCCGCGCGCTTCATGCGCTCGCGGTCGTCGTCTTCGTTGCCGGTGAGTTTGACCGGCTTGACGCGATCGCCGAAGCGGCGGACGAGGTCGGCGAGAATGGGCTCGTTGCGGCCGGGCGCGACCACGCAGGCCGCGCCCATCGCGAGCGCGACCGAGACGGCCGCGCTGCCGAAATTGCCTGTGGCCCCGCTCACCAGAACGGTCTCGCCGGGCTGAAGGTTGGCGGCAAGGAAGCCGCCATAGGGCACCAGCAGCGTCCCCAGCGCGCACCATCGCGTGGCGTCCTCCCGCGTGATCGTGCCGAGCCGTTTGACGTTCTCCGTCGGCACCCGCATCTGCTCGGCAAACGAGCCGTGGCGAAAATGCTGTTGCAGGCGCATGGCGCCGGCACCGGGGGCGGTGAGTCCTTGCAGGGCAATATCGGGCGCTGCGGCGTCGTCGCGTGAGCGCACCGTCGGGTCGCAGAACACCCAGTCGCCAACGCTGAGCTTCGTCGCGTCCGGGCCGATGGCGCGCACCCGGCCGATGCCACCAGGCCCCGGGATAATCGGCAGGTCGAGCGCATAGTTGCGCGCCCCGCTGAAAACCTCGTTCATGTAGGACAGCACGCGCGTGGCGACGACGTCCACGATGACCTCGCCGGTCCCGAGCACCGGTTCGGGTGCATTCTCGATGACGAGCGGAGATCCCAGGGATTTGAGTACGGCGGCTTTCATGGTGGTCACCTCATGTTCGGGTGACACGTCATATGCGCCGCCTTTCCAGGCCGAGGAAGGCCTGGTATTATCCTAGTATTCCCCGGGCCCTCCATCGAGGCATGTCACCATGGCCGACCCACGCCGCATCGAATTCGGCGACTTCCTCAGGTCGCGCCGCGAAAAGCTGTCGCCGAAGACAGTCGGGCTTCCCGCCGGCCGGCGGCGCCGCACCGCGGGCCTGCGCCGAGAGGAGGTCGCGCAGCTCGCCGGCATCGGCGTCGACTGGTACATCCGGCTCGAGCAGGGCCGCACCGTCAGCCCTTCAGTCACGACTGTCGATGCGCTGGCGCGCGCGTTGCGCCTTAGCAAGACCGAGCATGCGCACCTTAAGGCATTGGCCCGCGACGGCGACAGGCGCGCGTTCACGCGCGAGATCGTGCCGCCGCCGATTCAGCGGATGATCGAGAGCCTGGCGCAGCCGGCCTACATCACGGGGCGGCGCTGGGACGTGCTGGCCTGGAACGCGGCGGCGGAGGAGATCTTCGGGTTCGGACAATTGCCCGAGCAGGACCGCAACACGCTGCTGCTGGTGATGACGAACAAGCAGACGCGAAAATTCTACGGTGCCGGCTGGGCCGACGTCGCCAAGAGCATGGTCGCGATGTTTCGTACCACTCACGACGTCTGGGCCGGCGATCCCGCTTTCGCGGAACTGCTGGCGCGGCTGCGCCAGGGCAGCCCGGAATTCGTGAAATTGTGGGAAGCACACGAGATCCGCAGCACTGCCGCGGGCCTCAAGATCATGAACCATCCGACCAGGGGCGTGCTTCGGTTCGAGCACACCAGCTTTCAGGCGAATGACAATCCGGCGCTGAAGCTCGTGATCTACACGCCGGTTTAGATTGCGAAAGCATAGGGCGTGCTCGTCACGTATGACGGTCGACGATCTGAAGGAGCCGGTCGCAGGATGCCTCGATCCTCTTGTGGGGAGATGTGGCGACCCCCAGCAACAGGCCGGATCGCGCCGAAGCCGGGGACGCATGCCATAGCGACAGGGGCGTGGGCGCCAATCCAAACGACGCCGCTTCCCTCGCGATCGCAAGGTCGGAGGTTCCGTCCGGCAGTCTCAGGACCGCGGCCAATCCGGCGATCGCCACGTCCTTGGCGCGTGCCTTCAAATATTTCAGCAGCGCATCGCCTTGCGCGGCATAGGCCCGCTTCGTGCGTCGAAGATGCCGTAGATAGTGGCCGTCGCGGATGAATTCGGCGGTTGCGATCTGTACGGACGGCCCGGGCGCCGGAGCGAGGCATGCCGCAACCTCGGCAAAACGGGAAGCCAGTGAGGCGGGTGCAACGACGAAGCCCAGCCGCAAGGCAGGAGTCAGGGTCTTGCTGAAAGATCCGATGTGAATGACGCGCCCGAAACGATCGAGAGAGGCGAGCGCCGGTGTGGCCCGACCCCTCAGCTGAAGCTCGCTCAGATAGTCGTCCTCGATCACCCAGACCCGTTCCTGGGCGGCCCAGTCGAGAAGACGCGAACGTCTTGCCAGCGACAATGTGGAGCCAAGCGGTGCCTGCTGTCCCGGGGTCACGACGACCAATGCAGCATCGGGAGCGTGTTTCAGGCCGTAATCGACATCAATGCCGTCCGCGTCGACCGGGATCGGCGTGATCAACAACCTTGCAAGCTCAAGGCCGTGCCTTGTGAAGGGGAAGCCCGGGTCCTCCATCCAGACCTTTCTCTGCTCGAGACAGAGAACCCGGAGTGCCAGTCCGAGCCCGCTGCTGAAGCCGGCCGTGATGATGATCTGCGACGGTGCACATTCGATACCCCTCGCCAGCGCCAGATACGCAGCGATGTCGCGCCTCAACTCCAGCTCGCCGCGGGGATCCCTGTAGATGGCCGGCGCGCTCGTCTCCGCGCGCACCGCCCGCGTGCGCATCCTCGAGAACAGCTTGGCAGGAAAGGTCTCGTGAGCGGGCACACCCATCTGGAAAACGGCCGGTCCCGCAGTGAGCTCCTGGTACATTTCCATGAACGAACCGGGGTGGGGAGCTGCTTCCTGCCGAGGAGTGAAGGCGGGTCGATCCGCAACATGCGTTCCGGTCGCGCGCGACGCGACGATCAGTTGCGCGGATGAGAGCTTTTCGTAAGCCGAACGCACGGTGCCGCGCGCGACACCCAGCTGAGCCGCCAAATCCTGCCAGGACGGCAGGCGAGCTCCCGGCGCGAGCACGCCGCTCTCGATGGCAGCTCCGATACCTCTGCGGATTTGTTCCGCCAATGGCGTCTTCGCAGACCGATCGAGCTCCAGCCGCAGCGGTTTGACCATGCCTCCGTAGTACACGATGTTTGTCCATTCCTGGTGCTTTTTTGTAGACCAGCGCGGGGACATTTATCGGACAAGGAAAGTACGCGGCGACAGCCGCCGAACAGAACCGATCATGGAGTATGAAAATGGCTAAGCGTCTCGATTACGACCGCATCGCACCCGCAGGGATGAAAGCGCTCGGCGGCGTCTACGGCTATGTCATGCAGAGCAATCTTCCTGCAACGCTTGTCACTCTGGTCTATCTGCGCATTTCGCAGATCAACAATTGCGCCTACTGCCTCGACATGCACACGCGCGATCTGCTGAAGAGCGGACAGAAGATCGAAAAGATCGCGCTGGTGCAGGCCTGGGCGGAAGGCGGTCATCTCTTCGACGAGCGGGAGCGTGCCGCCCTCGCATGGGCTGAAACGGTGACCCGTGTGGCTGAAACCGGCATCCCGGATCAAGCTTACGAGGCTGCCCGCGCCGTCTTCGAGGAGCGCGAGCTCGTCGATCTCACCATCGCGATCGGCCTGATGAACGCGTACAATCGCATGGCAATCAGCTTCCGAAATACGCCACAGGCCGCGAAGGAGGAGATGGCAGCCTGACGGCGGTGCCAGACGGCAAGAGGGTAAACACATGCCTTCGACTGTGAAGGATGTCCTGAGATCTCAGAGATGCAAGGCAGGAGCTTGAAATGACCTTTGCAATTTCCGGCGTGAAGATTCCCGACAGCAAGATCGCACGAGAGGCCGCCGAGCTGGTGCGCCAGTACGAAAACGACATGTTGTTCAACCACTCGGTCCGCGTCTTTGTGTTCGGCGCGATCAAGGGGCATCGGCAAAATCTAAAATTCGATCCCGAGCTGCTCTACATCGCGGCGCTGTTCCACGATCTCGGGCTCGTCGACCATTACCACACGCAGACCAAGCGATTTGAAGTTGATGGCGCCGATGCCGCCCGCGCATTTCTGAGGGGGCACGGCATTGACGAGCCAAAAGCCGATCTGGTTTGGGAGGCGATCGCGTTACATACGACGCCTGGAATTCCACAATACATGCGGCCGGAAATCGCTCTCACGAATGCGGGCGTTTTGGTCGACGTCGTGGGGATTGGCTATGATGAGTACACGCCAGAGCAGCGCAACCAGGTGACCACCGCATTTCCGCGCGGTGATTTCAAGAATGACTTCCTTCAGATACAAACCTGCTCAGCCTTGAAGAAGCCGCAGACCACGTTTGGCACGGTCAATTTCGAATACATCGAAGATCACGATCCCACATTTCGCAAGCCGAACGCGTGCACTCGCATCCGCAACACGCCCTGGCAGAGCTGAGCCCTTCGGCGCGGTGTTCGGGCTTTGCCACGTTGGCTTATGGCGCCGGTGCGGCCGGAGGCGTTGCGCTGGCGTTCGGCCGCTGAATGGCCGGCCAGGGTTTTTCGGAGTCGGCGTCACCGACGCGCATGACGCCGGGCGAGCATGAAACGACGGGGACCACGCGGGGTGAAAAGCAGACATTGATGCTACACGACGATCCGCGCTGCCACAACTTGCGGTCGCGCGTCCGCACGGGTCTGTCCGCGACGTCTGGATTGGCAATCAGGGGGCCCGATGGAGCTGGCCAGAACGGCAGTCTCCCAGGGGACGGTACTGACGGGAACCTAAATGCGATCATGCGGTTATCGCGCAGATAATTTGCGCGACCCGTCTGCATCACTTCGAAGTTCAGGCGGGCTACCTGGGGTCGAAGCGAACAGTAGCGGGACGATCAAACAGCTAGCTCATCGTGGAGTTAGGGAAGTGGCAGGGGAAGACCAATGACGACAGCGACCGGGGTCCGCTCGGCCGATCGCAATTCCGTCTTAGCCACGCTCGGCGACTACATCCGAGAGATCAACAATCCCGACGATCTCGCCTATGCTGCGGCGGAGCTGCTTGGCCGCAGCCTGAACGTCAGCAGGGCAGGCTACGGCACGGTCGATACCTCAGCCGAGACCATCACCATTGTGCGCGACTGGAACGCACCGGGCATCCTGAGCCTCGCAGGTGTGCTGCGCTTCCGCGACTATGGCAGCTACATCGAAGACCTCAAGCGCGGCGAGACCGTCATCTGTGCCGATGCGGAAAAAGACCCTCGCGTCGGCGATCGTGCCGAGGCCCTCGAGGCGATCTCTGCGCGCGCGCTCGTCAACATGCCGATCTCGGAGCCCGACGGGGTCGTGGCGCTGCTGTATCTGAACGATGCCAGGCCCCGGGAATGGAGCCCCGAAGAGCTGGATCTTATCCGCGATGTTGCCGAGCGGACGCGCACGGCCGTAGAGCGCCGCCGTGCGGAGACGGCCGTGCGGGAGAACGAAGCCCGGCTGCTTTTCCTGGACGCGCTCAACAAGGAGACGGCCAGGACTCGCGATGCCGACGGCGTGATGGCGGTCACGACCAAAATGGTCGGCCAGCATCTCGGCGTCTCGAACTGCGCCTATGCCGACATGGACCCGGACCAGGACGGCTTCACGATACGCGGCGATTGGGCCGCACCCGGCGCAATGCATATCATCGGTCACTACAGCCTGGCTGACTTCGGCAAGAAGGCGGTGCGAGAGCTCGGCGCCGGCAGGCCTCTCATCATCAATGACAATTTGAAGGAGCTTGCGCCTGAGGAGGCCGCCACTTTCCAGAACATCGGGATCGGTTCGACGATCTGCATGCCCCTGGTGAAAGAAGGACGACTTACCGCCTTGATGGCCATTCATCATCGGGGCCCGCACCAGTGGACGCCGCGCGAACTCGCCTTGCTCACCGAGGTGACCGAGCGATCGTGGGCCCACATCGAGCGCGTCCGATCGGAACAGGCAGCGCGGGAAGCCGCCGAACGACTGACGCTTGCGAACAACGCGGCTGGTATCGGCACCTGGGACTACGACCCGGTCAACAACGTTCTTCGATGGGATAGCCGCTGCAAGGAGGTGTTCGGTTTACCGCCGGACGCCGAAGCCAGCTATGAAGGGACGTTCCTGAAGGGCCTTCATCCCGAGGACAGGCAGCGCGCCCACGAGGCGGTGTCCGCAGCGCTGACGCCGCACGCGCCAGCACACTACAATATGGAATACCGAACCATTGGCATCGAGGATGGGGTCGAACGCTGGATCGCCGCGACCGGTCAAGCCATCTTCGCCAACGGTCAGGCTGTTCGGTTCATCGGAACGGTACTTGATATCACCGCGCAAAAGAAAACCGAGCGTCATCTCAGAATACTGAATGATACCGGGGCTTCGGTCTCTCGCGAGCGCGACCTCGACAAGATCGTCCAGATCGTCACGGATGCCGGCGTCGGACTCACCGGTGCTCAATTCGGCGCATTTTTCTACAACGTTCTGGCGCCGGATGGCGGCAGCTACATGCTGTATTCGCTGTCAGGTGCGCCGCGATCCGCGTTTGAAAACTTTCCGATGCCCCGCAACACCGCCGTCTTTGCCCCGACCTTCGAGGGCTCTGGCGTGGTGAGGTCCGACGACATCCTGCAGGACCCCCGCTATGGCAAGAACGCGCCGCGCAAAGGCATGCCCGAGGGTCATCTTCCGGTCCGATCCTACCTGGCGGTCCCCGTGATCTCGCGAACCGGCGAAGTCCTCGGCGGACTTTTCTTCGGTCACGCCGAGACGGCTAAATTCCAGGCAGAGCATGAGGCCGCCTTGCTTGGTATTGCGGGCCATGCCGCCACCGCTATCGACAACGCCCAGCTCTTGACCCGGCTCGAGGCGCTCAATGCCGGATTGGAGCAACGTGTTGCCGACGAAATCGCCGAACGCATGAAAGCCGAAGAGCAATTGCGGCAATCCCAGAAGATGGAAGCCGTCGGACAATTGACCGGAGGTATAGCCCACGACTTCAACAATATGCTGGCGGTGATTCTCGGCAGCCTGAATCTTGCCAAGCGGCGGCTCGGCAGGGGAGAGGTCAGCATAGACCGCTTCATCGAGGGCGCCATCGACGGTGCAAATCGCGCAGCCACGTTGACGCAAAGGCTGCTCGCGTTCTCGCGCCAGCAGCCTCTCGCGCCTGAGGTCGTGGACATCAACAAGATGGTCGGCGGGATGAGCGAGCTGCTCGAGCGATCGCTTGGCGAGCTTATCCGCCTCGAGACGGTGCTGGCGGCTGGCCTCTGGCGGGTCAAGGCAGACCCGGCCCAGCTCGAGAGCGCGATGATCAATCTCGCGGTCAATGCGCGCGATGCCATGCAAAAGGGCGGTAGGCTGACGATAGAAACCAGCAACGCCTCGATCGATCGAATGTATGCTCGCGAGTACGCACTCGCACCCGGGCAGTACGTTCTCGTGGCCGTGACGGACAACGGCACGGGAATTCCGGCCAATGTGCTCGGCAAGGTGTTCGATCCGTTTTTTACGACCAAGGTCGTGGGCAAGGGCACCGGCCTCGGCCTCAGCCAAGTCTATGGTTTCGTGCGGCAGTCGGGCGGCCATGTCAAAATTGACTCGGAAGTCGATGTTGGCACGACCGTGAAGATCTACCTGCCACGCTTCGCCGGCGAGGAGGCGGGCTCAGATCCGTCGCAGGAAGAGATACCTGCCGGTGCAAGCCATCAGAACGAAACCATTCTCGTCGTGGAAGACGACGAGCGCGTCCGCAGCATGTCTTCCGAGAGCCTGCGCGAACTTGGCTACACCGTCATCGAGGCAGCCAGCGCCAAGGAGGCGATCAGGACGATCGAAAATGGCTTCGTTCCAGATCTGCTGTTCACGGATGTCGTCATGCCCGACATGACGGGCGCCGAGCTTGCGGCCGAGCTGTCGAAACGATACCCGGAGTTGAAGGTGCTGTTCACCACCGGCTACACGCGTCATGCAATCGTTCACAATGGCGTGCTCGATGCCGGCAAGCATCTGCTTCCCAAGCCCTTCGCCATCGACGACCTGGCTGCCAAAGTCCGCAGCTTGCTCGACGATATCTGAACGCGTTTTGGAGACGATCTCTTCCGTTTGCAAGCCGCCTTCACAAGGGCTATGTCCCGGCTTTCGGAAGAGCATGACATGACAATCTCGGATGACAACGACCTCGCGCGCCTGAAAGAGATCGGGCGCATCGTCGCCAATATCCTGGAGGCAATGGGGAAGGCGCTCGAGCCGGGCATGACCACCTCCGAGCTCGACCAGATCGGGCGAACATTGCTGGAGGCTGCCGGCGCACGTTCGGCTCCGGAGCTGGCCTACGACTTTCCCGGGGCGACCTGCATCAGCGTGAACGAGGAGATCGCTCATGGCATTCCCGGCGATCGGCGGATCGCGCGCGGGGATCTCGTGAACATCGACGTATCAGCCGAGAAGAACGGCTTCTTTGCGGATACGGGAGCGTCGTTCGCCGTTCCACCCGCAACCCGCGCGGTTGAACGTCTTTGCAGGGATGGCCGGCGCGCGATGTGGACGGGCCTGCAGCAGGTTGGAGCCGGCAAACCGATCGCCGGAATCGGTCAGGCCATCGGGACCTTTGCGCGGAAGAACGGTTACAGCCTGGTCAGGAACCTTGCCAGTCACGGCGTCGGCCTGTCGCTCCACGAGGAGCCGACGGAGATCGCAACATGGCCCGACCGCTCCGAACGCCGCGTCATGAGCGACGGCCTGGTGTTCACCGTGGAGCCGTTCCTGTCCCTGGGCGCCGAATGGGCCCAGGATGGCGATGATCCATGGACGCTCTACAGCAGCCCCGAAGCGCCGACCGTTCAATACGAGCACACCGTGATCGCCACGCGAAGCGGACCGTTGATCGTGACGATGGCTGGTTAAGAAGGCGTCCTCAAGCTACCGGATCTCGGGCAGCATCCAAACGGCTTCGATCATCCGGCGCCAGCGGCGGTGCACGTCTCGCCGGAGGATTCTCCGATGGGGCGGTCTTGCTTCCTGAGCTGATATCGACCGGAACAGATCTGGCGTCACGATAGGCGACGATCCAGATCAGGAAACCCAGAACCGCCAGCGCGGCGCCAACGGGGCCCGTGGAGGTCCAGCCCAGCCCCTCGCGAATGGCGATGCCGCCGAGGAACGGGCCGAGCGCATTGGCGGTGTTGAACGCCGAATGGTTCAGTGCGGCGGCGAGCGCCTGCGCGTCGCCGGCGACGTCCATCAGCCGCGTCTGGAGGATGGCTCCGAGCGAGACGCCGGCGCCGATGGCGAAGACGTCTGCCGCCAGCGCCCAGGGATTGCCCGCGGCGAGCGGGAACACTGATAGGGCGACCGCAGAGAACAGCAGGATGGCTCCCGCCGTCGGCATCAGCGCGCGGTCGGCAAAGCGCGGCACAAACAGATTGCCGAGCGTCGCGCCGATGCCGAACACGGCTAGAAAAAGCGGTATGAGCGCGGGGCTGACCTTGGTCACCTCGATCAGCGTCGTGGCGAGATAAGTGTAGACGGCGAACATGCCGCCGAAGCCGATGGCGCCGATCGCCAGCGTGATCCAGACGCGGCCGCTTCGCAGCGCGCCGAGCTCTCGCAGCGGATCGGACCGGCCAGCCTTGTCGCGCGGCGCGAACAAGGCGCACAGCAGCACCGTGAGCAACGCCAGCACCGACACGAGGCCGAAGCTCGCGCGCCAGCCGATCGCCTGCCCAATCAGATTGGCCAGGGGCACACCGACGATGGTGGCGCCGGTCAGGCCCAGCATCACCTGGCCGATCGCCTGCGAGCGACGATGTTGAGGGACCAGCGACGCTGCGACCAGCGCGGCGATGCCGAAATAGGCGCCATGCGGCAATCCCGAGAGAATACGCGCCGCGATCATCGAGCCAAAGCCAGGCGCCAGCGCGGTGAGGGCATTGCCGACCGCGAACACGGCCATCAAGATCAATAGCTGCGCGCGCCGCGCCAACCGTGCGCCGAGCACGGCGATCAGCGGCGCGCCCAGCACGACGCCGAGCGCGTAGGCGCTGATCGCGTGTCCCGCGGTCGGCTCGTCGACCCCGAGGTCGGCGGCGAAAAACGGCAACAGGCTCATCGATGCGAATTCGGTGGTTCCGATCGCAAAGCCGCCCATCGCGAGCGAGAACAGGACGATGGCGAGATGAGGGGGCGTGGATGCCGCGGTCGCGCGGGGCGAGGTCGCTTGCTTCGATGTCGTCATGCGTCCTGCAATGGTGGCGTTAACGGGAACCAGCCCAGCGAACGTCGCCACCCCTGCAAGATTTCTCTGTCGTAGTTAAACCCGGATCGGTCGGCGTCAACGCTGCAAGCTCAACGCAGGGCAGGACGCATATCAGCATCCCGATTAGTGAGCCACGACGCGAACAACACCGTGCTTCTTGATTGCTCGTCCGCTGCAATCGGGCGAGCGCGGCGCATCTCAGCGCGGCACGTAGTAACCGGGTGAATAACCCGGCACCTGCGCGCGGGGCCTGTTCTGGTACGCATAGGCATCGTCGCTCTGGCCTGCGAAATACGGGTTCGCAATACAGGTGAGGGCGCGGCCCGACGAACTCGCCTGGCACTGCGCGTAAGTGTCGAACGTACAATTGCTGAGCCCCGGCCATTCATCGCCGGTGAGGCAGAAGGCATGGTGGGTCCCGAACGCGCGCGCGGGCACGCTTGCGCCAAGCGTGATCCCAAATGTGGCGAGAGCGACCGAAAATATGGCGACAATGGGGAGAGCAATTCGTCTGCGCATTCGATTCTCCAATCACGCGAACGTGCGCGCGACGGTGTCACGCGCGCGTGCCGCAGATGTCGTGTAGTCCACAATGGAACTCATGAAAATACTTGTTTCAAAGGGTTTCCGGCGCGCGTTGGTAAATCTTCATTAATGAAGCGCGATCCTTTGGCGCGAACTGTGGCGTCGAGGTTACAGCAATTCCGTCGAGCGCTGGTATGACGACGCCACGGCCCGGGGGCCTAACGACGAAACTGGAACGGGAATCAAATGAACAAGAATCTGTTGCTTGCTGCTGTGAGCCTTGTCGCGCTCGGCGCGGCTGCACCGGCGGTGGCTGCTGACCTCGCTGCGCGGCCTTACACCAAGGCGCCGGCGATGGTTGCCGCGATCTACGACTGGAGCGGCTTCTACATCGGTATCAACGGCGGCGGCGGTTCCGCCCATTCGACCTGGGATCTCGTCGGCGGTGGCCGCGAGGGTTCGCACGATGCGACGGGCGGCACGGTCGGTGGCCAGATCGGCTATCGCATGCAGTCGGGCCAGTGGGTGTTCGGCATCGAAGGTCAGGGCAACTGGGCCGACTTCTCGGGCGACAACGTCAGCGCGATCCCGGGGTTCGGGACTCGCAACCGCTCCAAGATCGACTCGTTCGGTCTGATCACCGGTCAGATCGGCTACGCCTGGAATAACGTTCTCGTTTACGCCAAGGGCGGTGCGGCTGTCGCCGGCAGCAAGTATGAAGTCTCGACCTTGGGCGGCGCACTGCTGTCCTCGGCCGATCAGACCCGTTGGGGTGGCACGGTCGGTGCCGGCCTTGAGTACGGTTTCGCCCCGAATTGGTCGGTTGGCGTCGAGTACAACCACATCTTCCTGCAGGACAAGGACGTCACGTTCGCGCTGGTGCCCTCGACCGATCGCATCCGTCAGGACGTCGACATGGGCCTCGTCCGCCTGAACTACAAGTTCGGTGGCCCGAGCCTCGGCCGCTACTGAGTAGAAGCCTGATATCGATCGCTCGACTTCGAGCGGTCGGCGAAAGCCCCGGCCATCGGCCGGGGCTTTTTTGTTGTTCAAATTCAGCGGGTTAACCATTCTATTCGGAGATGGTCGAGATAGCTTGACTCCTGAGAACGAAATGAGAACAATGTTCTTCATACGTTCTCACCATGGAGCAAGCCATGTTCAGGATTTTCGTCGAAGAAGCCGCCGCGTTGGCGTCGATCGCGCTGTTTGTCGGAATGATCGCGATCTGGGCCCAGGTACTCCCGCAGCTGTAGGCGCGGGCCAGGTTGGGGAAAAGCAGGACGACGCGGCCGATCGGCCGCTCCGGCGTGGACTCTGGCAGCGTGACGCCCCACCATTGTGAGGCGAGTCGGCTGGGCGAGTGCAGGATGCCTCCGGTGCCGGCGACCGCTCCATCCCATCTGCAAGAGGCCGTCACGCGACCATGCCGAGCGCCGGATTTGTCCACCTTCACGTTCACTCGGCCTATTCGTTGCTCAAGGGCTCGATCAAGATCGCCAAGCTCGCCGAGCTAGCGAAGAAAGATCATCAGCCGGCGCTGGCGCTGACCGACACCGACAACATGTTCGGTGCGCTGGAGTTCTCCGACAAGATGGCGGGCTCCGGCATCCAGCCGATCGTCGGCTGCGAGATCGCGATCGAGTTCGGCGACCAGGATCCCAATGCGCGCAACGTGCTTTTGCCCTCGCGCGTGGTGCTGCTGGCCGCGCAGGAGCGCGGCTATCGCAGCCTGATGCGGCTGAACTCGCGCGCGTTCCTGGAGACGCCCGACACTCATGCTCCTCACATCAAGTTCGACTGGCTCGAAGGCGAGACCGAAGGCCTGATCGCGCTGACGGGCGGTCCGGACGGACCGATCTCGCTGGCGCTTGCCGGCGGTTATACCGAGCTGGCGGCCGCGCGCTGCGAGCGTCTGGCGAGCCTGTTCGGGGACCGCCTCTACATCGAATTGCAGCGCCACAACACCGAGAAAGAGCGGCGGGTCGAAAGCCACCTGATCGACATCGCCTACACCAAGGGCCTGCCGCTGGTTGCGACCAACGAGCCGTATTTCGCCGCGACCGACGATTACGAAGCCCATGACGCGCTGCTCTGCATCGCCGGCGGGCGGCTGATCGCGGAGACCGAGCGCGAGCAGCTCACGCCCGATCACCGCTTCAAGACCCGCGCCGAGATGGCGGTGCTGTTCGCCGACATTCCGGAGGCGCTGGCCTCGACGGTCGAGATCGCCGAGCGCTGCTCGTTCCGGCCGATGACGCGCAAGCCGATCCTGCCGTTCTTCACGGTCGGCGCTGCCGCAAGCTCCGATGCCGCCTCGGTCGAGGCGGCCGAATTGAAGCGGCAGGCAGAGGAGGGGCTCGCCAACCGCCTGCGCGTACACGGCCTGTCGCAAGGCACAACGGAGGAAGATTACAGCGCGCGCCTTGCGTTCGAGCTCGACGTCATCATGCGCATGAAATACGCGGGCTACTTCCTGATCGTCTCCGACTTCATCAAATGGGCGAAGGGGCAGGGCATCCCGGTCGGGCCGGGCCGCGGCTCTGGCGCAGGCTCGCTGGTTGCGTGGGCGCTGACCATCACCGACCTCGACCCGATCAAGTTCGGCCTGCTGTTCGAGCGCTTCCTCAATCCGGAACGCGTCTCGATGCCGGACTTCGACATCGACTTCTGCCAGGACCGCCGCGGCGAGGTGATCAAGTACGTCCAGGAGCGCTACGGTCGCGACCAGGTGGCGCAGATCATCACCTTCGGTACGCTGCAGGCGCGCGGCGTGCTCCGCGACGTCGGCCGCGTGCTGCAAATGCCCTATGGCCAGGTCGACAAGCTGACCAAGCTCGTGCCGCAGAATCCGGCCGCGCCGGTGACGCTGGCCGCCGCGATCGAGAGCGAGCCGAAGCTCCAGGCGTTCCGCGACGAGGACCCGGTGGTGGCGCGCGCCTTCGACATCGCCCAGCGCCTCGAAGGCCTGACCCGTCACGCCTCGACGCACGCGGCGGGCATCGTGATCGGCGATCGCCCACTGAGCGAACTCGTGCCGATGTATCGCGATCCCAAATCCGACATGCCGGTGACCCAGTTCAACATGAAATGGGTCGAGCCGGCGGGCCTAGTGAAGTTCGACTTCCTCGGCCTGAAGACGCTGACCGTGCTCGACGTCGCGTGCAAACTGCTCAAGCCGCGCGACATCCATGTCGATCTCGCCACGCTGCCGATCGACGATGCCGAAAGCTACCAGATGCTGGCGCGCGGCGAGGTGGTCGGCGTGTTCCAGGTTGAAAGCCAGGGCATGCGGCGCGCGCTGGTCGACATGCGCCCCGACCGTTTCGAGGACATCATCGCGCTGGTCGCGCTCTATCGACCGGGCCCGATGGCGAACATCCCGACCTATTGCGCGCGCAAGCACGGCGACGAGGAGCCGGAATATCTCCACCCCGTGCTGGAGCCGATTCTCAAGGAGACCTTCGGCGTCATCATCTACCAGGAACAGGTGATGCAGATCGCGCAGGTGATGTCGGGCTATTCGCTCGGCGACGCCGACCTGCTGCGCCGCGCCATGGGCAAGAAGATCCGCGCCGAGATGGAGAAGCAGCGCGAGATCTTCGTCGCAGGCGCAGTGAAAAACGGCGTGCCGAAGGGGCAGGCCGACACCATCTTCGAGCTGCTGGCAAAATTCGCCGACTACGGCTTCAACAAGAGCCACGCGGCGGCCTATGCGCTGGTGTCCTACCACACCGCCTACATGAAGGCGCATTACCCGGTGGAGTTCATCGCGGCGTCGATGACGCTCGATCTCAACAATACCGACAAGCTGTCCGAATTCCGCGCCGAGGCGCAGCGCCTCGGCATCAAGGTCGAGCCGCCCAACGTCAACCGTTCCGGCGCGACTTTCGAGGTCGGCGACAAGACCATCTACTACGCGCTCGCGGCGCTGAAGGGCGTCGGCATCGCGGCCGTCGAGCAGATCATCGCGGAGCGGACCAAAAACGGCTTGTTCACCTCGCTCGCCGACTTCGCCGCGCGGGTGTCGCCGCGCGCGATCAACAAGCGCATCATCGAAAGCCTGGCCGCCGCGGGCGCCTTCGACACCCTGGAGCCGAACAGGGCGCGGGTCTTCGCCGGCGCAGATTCGATTCTCGCGGCATGCCAGCGGGCGAACGAAGCTGCGACCATCGGCCAGAACGACATGTTCGGCAGCTCGGCCGACGCGCCGACCATCATGCTGCCGCAGATCGAGCCCTGGTTGCCGGCCGAGCGGCTGCGCCGCGAATATGACGCGATCGGCTTCTTCCTGTCGGGACATCCGCTCGACGATTACGCCACCGTGCTGAAGCGGCTGCGCGTGCAGTCCTGGGCCGAGTTCTCGCGCGCGGTGAAGACCGGCGCCACCGCCGGCAAGGTCGCTGCCACCGTGGTGTCGCGGATGGAGCGGCGCACCAAGACCGGCAACAAGATGGGCATCATGGGGCTCTCTGATCCCACGGGTCACTTCGAGGCGGTGCTGTTCTCCGAAGGCCTCGCACAATATCGCGACGTGCTGGAGCCGGGCGCCGCGGTGCTGCTCCAGCTCGGCGCCGAGCTCCAGGGCGAGGATGTCCGCGCGCGCGTGCTGCACGCCGAGCCGCTGGACGAGGCCGCGGCCAAGACGCAGAAGGGCCTGCGCATCTTCGTGCGCGATACCAAGCCCCTGGACTCGATCGCCAAGCGTCTCGCCGGCCCCGACATGGCCGCTTCGAACGGCGCCGCGCCGAAGGTCGGCAGTCCGGGCACCGCGCCGCGCTCCAACGGCGACGGCGAGGTCTCGCTGGTCATGATGCTCGACCTCGAGACCGAGGTCGAGATGAAGCTGCCCGGCCGCTTCAAGGTCTCGCCGCAGATCGCCGGCGCCATCAAGGCAGTCGCTGGCGTCGTGGACGTGCAGCAGCTCTGATCGAGGGGGCGGCGCTGAAGTCGTGCGTGCTCCCTGCGGATGTTGTGGTTTCGTCACGTCATTGCGGCTATGATCGCGGCGATGCCATCGTCCACCTCGCCGGGAGGAAACGCGACATGTGCGACAAATGCTCTGAAGCTCTGCAGGGAAACACGGGGCCGTCGCGACGATCCGCGATGTTGTTTGGTGCCTCGGCGCTCGGCCTCGCGCTGACCGGCAGAGCCTTTGCCAAGGAGACCAAGGCGCCGCCCAAGCCGCAGAACGTGCTGTCGCCCGACGCATCATTGAAGCGCCTGACGGAAGGCAATGCGCGCTATGTCGACGGCGTGTCGCGGCGGCACGATTTCAAGCACGAGCGCGAGGCGTTGGCCGGCGGACAGAATCCGTTCGCGGCCGTGCTGAGCTGTGCCGATTCGCGCATCGCGCCGGAATATGCCTTCGACACGGGCCGTGGCGATCTGTTCGTCTGCCGCGTCGCAGGAAATTTCGCCGGCACGGAGACCATCGCCAGCATGGAATACGCGGTGGCCGTGCTCAACGCGCCGCTGATTCTGGTGCTGGGCCATGACAGTTGCGGCGCGGTCGATGCGACGCTGAAGGCGATCAAGGACAACAAGCCGCCACCGGGCCATATTCCCTCGCTGGTCGATGCGATCGCGCCCGCAGCGAAGGCTGCGATGCAGCAGGGTGGGGACGTCCTCGACAAGGCGATCCGGCAGAACGTCATCGACAATGTCGCGAAGCTTAAGTCGGCCGCGCCGATCCTCAATGCGGCCGTCGAGCAGGGCAAGCTGAAGGTCGTCGGCGGCATCTATCGGCTCACGACGGGAACGGTCGACCTGATCGCGCAGATCTGACGAGATGGACCGGCTCGCGCCGGTTCGTTGTCGCGAGGCTGACGCGGGCGCGCGGGCGCCATGCCGCCGCCTCAATCCAAGCCTTCGTTATTTGGAAGCCTTTCGTTCAAGTGCCATTCAGCTGGCGGCGCGTCTGATGCGCGGCGGCACCTCAACAACAAAAACGGGCAAGCAAGCCATGCGTGGGACGCTCAGAGCCTTCATTTGCCTTCTCCTGCCGATCGCGGTCCTAGCCGCCGGCGTACCGGATCCGGCGCGTGCGCAGCAGCAGGAAAAGCGTATCGCACTCGTGGTCGGCAACGGCGCCTATGCCAAGTCGCCGCTGGCGACGACGGCAAACGATGCCGGCCTGATCGCGCAGACGCTGCAGGCGGCGGGCTTCGACGTCGTCGGCGCCCGCGATCTCGACGGCGACACGCTGCGCAAGAGCTTTCGCGATTTCATCCAGAAGGCGCAGGCCTCCGGACCGGGCACCGTCGCGATGGTCTATCTCGCCGGCTATGGCGTGCAACTCGCCGGTGAGAACTACTTCATCCCGGTCGATTCCAACATCACCCGCGACACCGACATTCCGACCGAAGGCCTGCGCATCGGCGACTATCTCCGCCAGCTCGCCTCCGTTCCGCTCAAGGCCAATATCGTCGTGCTCGACGCAGCGCGGGCGCAGCCCTTCGTGGAGGGCGGCCAGCAGATCGCGGGCGGACTTGCGCTGGTCGAGCCCGACGCCAACATGCTGATCGCGTTCAACGCCGCGCCCGGCACGGTGGCGCCCGAGGAGCCCGGACCTTACGGCATCTATGCGCAATCGCTGGCGGAGATGATCCGCACCGGCGGCTTGCCGCTGCCTGAGGTGTTCGACCGCGTTCGCCTGCGCGTCAACGAGGCCAGCAAGGGCGCGCAGGTGCCCTGGAACGAGCAGAAGATATCGGCGCCATTCTCGTTCTTCGAGCGCGGGCCCGACGCGCCGCCGCCGGAGGCCGCACCCGACCAGGTCGCCGCGATCCGCAACAAGCCGATCCGCGATCTCGGCGTGCAGGATGCCTATGCCGCCGCGCTCACGCGCGACACGCTACCTGCCTACGAAGAGTTTCTCACCGCCTATCCGGGCGACCCGCTGTCGAAGCGGGTGATGGTGATCGTCGCGGCGCGCCGCGAGGCCATCACCTGGCGGCGGACCTATCGCACCGACACGCCGGAAGCCTATTGGTCGTATCTGCGTCGCTATCCGCGTGGTCCGCATGCGGCGGATGCGCGCCGGCGCCTGGCGATCCTCACCGCGCCGCCCGAGCCGCCGCCGAGCTTTGCGATGATCGACTACGACGTGCCGCCACCGCCGCCGGAGGAGGTGGTCTATGTCGACCGTCCCGTGCTGTATTTCAGCGATCCGGATTTTGGCTTCGCGCCGCCACCACCGCCGCCGGTCTACTATCTGCCGCCGCCGCCGCCGGATTTCGTTGTGCTGTCGCCGCCGATGCCGGTGATCGGCCTGTTCGTGCTGCCGCAGCCGATGTTCGTGCCGATCCCTGTGTTCGTCAGGCCGCCGGTCTATGTCGCACCGCCGCCGAACAATATCATCTATCAGAACATCCATAACAGGACGGTCATCAACACGGTGATCAACCAGCCGCCGGCACCGCCGGTGGGGGCGGGTGCCGGACCAGGCAATCTCACGCCGGCCATTGCCGGGCGCACCAATCCGGCTGGTCCAGCCATGCCGCAGGCGGCCGTGCAGCGCGCCACCCTGATCCAGCAGGGAAAGGCGCCGATGCCCCCGAGCGCGACGATGCAGCCGACGGCGAGGCCAGGAACGCCTCCGGCGCGGCCGGCCAATGTCGCGCCGACCGGTACGCCACCTCTCACTCCGCCTGCCAGTCCATCTGCCACTCCACTTGCAACCCCACCGGCCAAGCTGCCCCAAGCCAACACGCTGCCGGTTCCCGGCACCCATGGCGGCCCACCTGCACCGCCAGCGGGAGCCGGGCCATTGCCGGGCGGCAGACCCGGGCAGCCGACGGCCACCGCACCCGGCGCACCGCCGCCGACCCGTCCGGGAGCGCCTGCGGGGGTGCCGACGACTGCTACTCCCGGCGCTCCGCCGGCGGCTCATCCCGGTGCGCCGACCGCCGCCGCGCCGGCGACTGCGGCCACGCCGACAAACTCAGCCGCTGTGCCCGGCCAACTGCCGAAGCCGCCGGTGGCACAGGCCCCGCCCGGGACCGGGCCTGGGGACCATGGCAAGTCCGCGACCCGCGAGCCCGCTGGTTCGCCGGCGGCTGCCCGCACGCCTCCTGGCGCAATTGGACGACCGGTCACGCCGCCGCCTTCGGCGGCGCGGGAGCCGATCAGGCCGCAGCATCAGCCGAGCGCTGCTCCCGCCCAGGCTGCCCGGCCGTCGGCACCACCACCGCGGCCTCAGGCCGTGGCGCGGCCGACGCCTCCGCCTCCGTCGCGTATTGCGCCGCCGCCACCGGCGCGGGTGGCTCCGCCCGTAGCGGTCGCTCGGCCGGCGCCGCCGCCAATGGCGCGACCCGCGCCGCCGCCGCCGGTCGCCCGGCCGGCGCCACCTCCGCCGCCCCGGATGGCCGTCGCGCCACCGCCGCCGCCACGGCCGGCAGCACCGCCGCCAGCACCTCCGCCGCGTCCCGCGGCTCCGCCGCCGGCGGCAAAGAAGTGCCCGCCGAACCAGCCCAGATGCTAGGCAGGGGCTAGGCCGCCGCGCGGTCTTTAGGGAAGGGGGGCCTCTCGCGGGCGAAAGCCGCCCCGAAAGGCCCTTATTTCCTTGCTTCTGGCCGAAATCGCGCTATACACCGCGCCATCTCACACGGAAGCATGGCTCACAAGGCCGTCCGGTGGCAGCCGGGGCGACAACGCTCCGTTCTGCTCACACGCTTCCGGAGGAACCAACCGGAGAATTAGAACGATGGCACTACCCGATTTCACTATGCGTCAGCTCCTCGAAGCCGGCGTGCACTTTGGTCACCAGTCTCACCGCTGGAATCCGAAAATGGCGCCGTTCATTTTCGGCGCTCGCAACAACATCCACATCGTCGACCTCGCGCAGACCGTGCCGTTGCTGCACAACGCCTTGCAGGCGGTCAGCGACACCGTCGCCAAGGGCGGCCGCATCCTGTTCGTCGGCACCAAGCGCCAGGCGCAGGACGGCGTTGCCGACGCGGCCAAGCGCTGCGCTCAGTACTTCGTCAATTCGCGCTGGCTCGGCGGCACGCTGACCAACTGGAAGACGATCTCGGGCTCGATCAAGCGCCTGCGCCATCTCGACGACGTGCTCGCCGGCGGCGATGCCTCCTCCTACACCAAGAAGGAGCGCCTGACGCTTCAGCGCGAGCGCGACAAGCTCGACCGCTCGCTCGGCGGCATCAAGGACATGGGCGGTCTGCCCGACCTGATCTTCGTGATCGACACCAACAAGGAAGACATCGCGATCCAGGAAGCCCAGCGGCTCAACATCCCGGTCGCCGCGATCGTCGACACCAATTCGGATCCGAAGGGCATCACCTATGTGGTGCCGGGAAATGACGACGCCGGCCGCGCGATCGCGCTCTATTGCGATCTGATCGCGCGCGCTGCGATCGACGGCATTTCGCGCGCCCAGGGTGACTCCGGCATCGACGTCGGCGCTTCGGTTCGGCCGGTCGCAGAAGAGCTGCCCGCTGCCACGAGCGGCTTCCAGGGCCTCGCCGGTCCGCGCGGCACCTCCGACGACCTCAAGAAGCTCCCGGGCGTATCGGGCGCGATCGAGAAGAAGTTCAACGACCTCGGCATCTTCCACTTCTGGCAGCTGGCCGAGCTCGATCACGACACCGCGCACAAGATCGGCGAAGAAGTCGGCCTGCCGAGCCGTGCGGACGCCTGGGTGGCCAAGGCCAAGGCGCTGACCGCGGAAGCGGAATAGTCAAAAAGAGCGATGGGTTGGCCGGACAAGCTCCGGCCACCATTTCAGTTGACGCGAATTCCTGAGATGGACCGCGGCGAGGCGATCTGGCCGCGCCGCGGTAAACCGGCAGGCAAAAAGGATTTTGAACGATGGCAACGATCACAGCTGCGATGGTCAAGGACCTGCGCGAGTCGACCGGCGCAGGCATGATGGACTGCAAGGCCGCGCTGACCGAAAATGACGGCAACCTGGAAGCGGCGCAGGATTGGCTGCGCAAGAAGGGCCTGTCGAAGGCCGCCAAGAAGTCGGGCCGCGTCGCCGCGGAGGGTCTGATCGGCGCGCTCACCAAGGGCAACAAGGGCGTCGTGGTCGAGGTCAATTCCGAGACCGACTTCGTCGCGCGCAACGGCCAGTTTCAGGGCCTCGTCAAGATGATCGCCCAGGTCGCATTCAACGTCGGCGCCGATGTCGAGAAGATCAAGGCCGCCAAGGTCGGCGACGTCACGATCGAAACAGCGATCAATGACGCGATCGCCACCATCGGCGAGAACATGACGCTGCGCCGCGCAGCTTCGCTCGAAGTCAGCCAGGGCGTGGTGTCGAGCTACGTCCACGGCGCGGTCGTCGAGGGCGCCGGCAAGATGGGCGTGATCGTGGCGCTGGAATCGCCGGGCAAGGCCGACGAGCTCGCAACGCTTGGCCGCCAGATTGCGATGCATGTCGCGGCCGCCAACCCGCTGGCGCTCGATCCGTCCGGTCTCGATCCGGCGGTCGTCAAGCGCGAGAAGGACGTGCTCGCCGACAAATATCGCCAGCAGGGCAAGCCCGAGAACGTGATCGAGAAGATCGTCGAGTCCGGCCTGAAGACCTATTACAAGGAAGTCTGCCTGCTCGAGCAGGCCTTCATCCACGACACCGGCAAGTCGGTGGCGCAGGCGGTGAAGGAAGCCGAAGGCAAGGTCGGCGGCCCGGTGAAGATCGCGGGCTTTGTGCGCTATGCTCTCGGTGAGGGAATCGAGAAGCAGGAAAGCGACTTCGCGGCCGAGGTCGCGGCGGCCAGCGGCAAGAAGTAAGCGCCGGAACGTTCCTTCCGGCGTGCCGCCGGAAGCGGCGCCCGGACAAGGAAAGTGCTCATGACTGATCCGGTCTATCGTCGCGTCGTGATCAAGCTGTCCGGCGAATATCTCGCGGGACCGCAGGGTTTTGGCATCGATCAACCGACCATCGACCGGGTCGCCGACGATCTGATCGCAGCCCGCCATCTCGGCACCGAAGTGGCCGTCGTGATCGGCGGCGGCAATCTCTTTCGCGGTGTCGAGGTCTCCTCGCGCGGCGTGTCGCGCCCGACCGGCGACACCATGGGCATGCTAGCTACGATGATGAACTGCCTCGCGCTCGAAGCCACGATCGAGCGCAAGGGCACGCCTGCGCGCACGCTGTCGGCCTTCGTCATGCCCGAGATTTCCGAGCTGTTCACCCGCACCGCGGCGCACAAATACCTCGCCGAGGGCCGGATCGTGCTGCTGGGCGGCGGAACCGGTAATCCGTTCTTCACCACCGACACGACCGCGGTGCTGCGTGCCGCCGAGATCGGCGCCCAGGCGGTGCTGAAGGCGACCAATGTCGACGGCGTTTACTCGGCCGACCCGAAGAAGGACCCGACGGCGACGCGATTCGACCGTCTGACGCATTCGCAGGCGATCGAGGGCGGCTACAAGGTGATGGATGCGACCGCCTTCGCGCTTGCCCGCGAGACGTCGCTGCCTATCATCGTGTTCTCGATTGCGGAGCCGGGTTCGATCGGCGCTGTACTGCGTGGCGGCGGCCACGGAACCATTGTCGCCGGCTGACGGCTTGTCGTTGCGCCCTTTAGGAGGGGTGCGGAGAGGTCGCCGGGATTTTGAAGGAGAAACGTGATGGCCACGGATAATTTCGATCTCAACGAAGTGAAGCGCCGCATGCAGGGGGCGATCCAGTCGCTCAAGCACGAACTTGGCGGGCTGCGCACCGGTCGCGCCTCGGCCTCGATGCTCGATCCGGTGCAGGTCGACGCCTATGGCAGCCACATGCCGCTGAACCAGCTCGCCACCGTCAGCGTGCCGGAGCCGCGCCTGATTTCGGTGCAGGTCTGGGACAAGTCGATGGTCAAGGCAGTGGAGAAGGCGATCGTCGATTCCAATCTCGGCCTGTCGCCGGCGACTGAAGGCCAGGTGCTGCGCCTGCGCATCCCCGAGCTCAACGAGGAGCGTCGCAAGGAGCTCGTCAAGGTCGCGCACAAATACGCGGAAGCCGCCAAGGTCGCCGCGCGCCATGTTCGCCGCGACGGTCTCGACGTTCTCAAGAAGCTCGAGAAGAATCACGAGATGTCCGAGGACGATCAGAAGCGCCATGCCGACGAGGTGCAGAAGGCGACCGACGGCACGATCTCCGAGATCGACCAGTTGCTGGCCGCCAAGGAAAAAGAAATCCTCACCGTCTAAAGCGCGCCGGATCGCGCTTTAGGTTATTGTTCGCGCATGATCTTTTCGGAAAACCGCTTCGCATTCTTCCGGATCATGCTTTAAGGCAGCCTCATGTCCAACGCCGCCGCGCCCGCAACGGAAGGACCCGATCGGTCCGATGCGCCTGCGCATGTCGCCATCATCATGGATGGCAACGGGCGTTGGGCGGCCGCGCGCGGCTTGCCACGGGCGGAAGGCCATCGCCGCGGCGTGGAGGCCCTGCGCCGCGTGGTTCGCGCGTCGCATGAGCTTGGCATCCGCTATCTCACCATCTTCTCCTTCAGTTCGGAAAACTGGTCACGCCCGGCGAGCGAGATCGGCGATCTCTTTGGCCTGTTGCGCCGCTTCATCCGCAATGATCTGGCGAGCCTGCATCGCGACGGCGTCAGGGTGCGCATCATCGGCGAGCGGGACGGACTTGAGGGCGACATCTGCGCACTTCTCAACGAGGCGGAGGAACTGACGCGCGATAACACGCGGCTCACGCTCGTCGTCGCCTTCAATTACGGCTCGCGGCAGGAGATCGCGAAGGCGGCGCAGAAGCTCGCGCGCGAAGTCGCCGAGGGCCGGCGCAATCCTGATACGATCGACGCCGAGACACTGGGCGCTCATCTCGACGCGCCCGACATTCCCGATCCCGATCTCATCATCCGCACCAGTGGCGAGCAGCGTCTGTCCAACTTCCTGATGTGGCAGGCCGCCTATAGCGAGCTTGTCTTCGTGCCGATTCACTGGCCCGATTTCGACAAGGCGGCGCTGGAAGGCGCAATCGCCGAATTCGCCAGGCGCGAGCGCCGTTTCGGCGGCCTGGTCGCGAAAACCGCCTCGTGAGCGAACCCGACTCCGCACCGGCCGGCTCTCAGCCTGCCCCGAGCAATCTCGTGATGCGAATTCTCGCAGCGTTGGTGCTGGCGCCGCTCGCCATTGCGCTCGCTTATGCCGGCGGCTGGCTCTGGGCGCTGCTCGTCACCCTGGTGTCGATCGGACTGTTCGCGGAATGGCTGATGGTGGTGGGCGCAGGCTCGACCGCGTTGACCGGGGCGGGGACGATCGTCATCGCCACAATGGGCTTGTGCGTTGCCTTTGGCGCGCTGAAGACCGCAATCATCACCGGCCTCATTGGTGGCGCGGTCGTGACGGTGATCGCGCGGGGCAAGTTCGTCTGGGCGGCCTCCGGATTCGCCTATGCATCGGCGGCGCTACTCGCCTCGATCCTGCTGCGGAAGGATCTCGTGAACGGCTTCGCCGCGCTGATGTTCGTGCTGCTCGTGGTATGGGCGACCGATATCGGCGGCTATTTCGCTGGCCGCGGCATTGGCGGACCGAAGCTGTGGCCGCGCGTCAGCCCGAAGAAGACCTGGGCAGGAGCGCTCGGCGGCTTTGCCGCGAGCCTTTTGGTCGCGGCCGGCTTTGCCGCTTGCGGGATCGGAAAGTTGGCTCCATTGCTGCTCGTCGCCGCGGTCCTCTCGGTCGTGTCGGCCTGCGGCGATCTGTTCGAATCCGCGGTCAAGCGGCGCTTCGATGTCAAGGATTCCAGTCACTTAATTCCCGGCCACGGCGGGCTATTGGACCGTCTGGACGGTTTTGTCGCTGCCATCCTGGTGGCATGGATTATCGGCTTCCTCCGCCATGGTGTGCATAGCGCCGGAAGCGGTCTTATGGTTTGGTGAACATATGAGCGCGGTTCCATTGCGTAACAACAAGGCTGCGGCGTCGACCGTCCGCAGCGTCACGGTTCTCGGCGCCACCGGCTCGATCGGCGACAGCACGATGGATCTGCTGCGCGCCACTCCGGAGCGCTACCGTGTCGAGGCATTGACGGCGAACAGCAATGTCGAGGCGCTGGCAAAGCTCGCGAAAGAGTTTTCCGCGCGCTACGTCGCGATCGCCGACACCTCCAAGTTTGCCGAGCTCAAGGCTGCGCTCGCGGGCACCGCCACTGAATGCGGCGCCGGCGAAAGCGCGGTGATCGAGGCTGGCGCGCGTCCGGCCGAGTGGGTGATGGCCGCCGTGAGTGGCGCGGCCGGGCTGAAGCCGGCACTGGCCGCGGTCGATCGCGGCGCGCATGTCGCGCTCGCCAACAAGGAATGTCTCGTCTGCGCCGGCGATTTCTTCATGCAGCGCGCGGCGAAAGCGGGCGCCTGCATCCTGCCTGCGGATTCCGAGCACAATGCGCTGTTTCAGGCGCTTGGCTCTGGCAATCGCGACGAGCTCGTCCGTGTCATCATCACGGCCTCCGGCGGCCCGTTCCGGACCTGGAAGCCTGCCGACATCGAGCAGGCGACACTCGCGCAAGCCCTGAAGCATCCGAACTGGAGCATGGGCCAGAAGATCACGATCGATTCCGCCTCGATGATGAACAAGGGGCTTGAGGTGATCGAGGCTTCCTATCTGTTCGCTCTGAGTCCGGACGAGATCGACGTCCTCGTACATCCGCAGTCGATCGTCCACGGCATGGTCGAGTTCTCCGATCGCTCGGTCGTGGCCCAGCTCGGCTCACCCGACATGCGCACGCCGATCGCGCATTGCCTCGGCTGGCCCGACCGCATCAAGGGGCCGGCCGCCAAGCTGGATCTGGCCAAGATTGGCCAGTTGACCTTCGAGGCGCCGGATTTCGAGCGCTTCCCCGGGCTGCGCCTCGCCTTCGATTCGCTCCGGACCGGGAAGGGGGCGACCACGGTCTACAACGCCGCCAACGAGGTCGCGGTCGCCGCCTTCATCGCCGGCAAGATCCGGTTCGGGGCGATTGCCCGGCTGGTGGAGGCGACGCTGGACGACTGGATCCGCAGCGGGAACCAAGCCCCGCTGACGTCAGCGGACGATGCAATCGCCGTTGACCATGTTGCGCGAAATAGGGCTGCCGCCCTATTGCCTCAAATTGCCTTAAAGGCATCCTAGATGGTTCGGGGCCAGGGCCTTGCGGCGCTGGATGAGGGAATTCGATGATCGACTTTTTCGTCCATAGTTTTAATACGTTGAGCCATGGGCTCCTCGGCTACGCGGTTCCCTTCCTGTTCGTCCTGACCATCGTCGTGTTCTTCCATGAGCTCGGCCATTTTCTGGTCGCGCGCTGGGCGGGCGTTCGCGTGTTAACTTTTTCGCTCGGTTTCGGACCTGAGCTGGTCGGCTTCAACGACCGCCATGGCACCCGCTGGAAGATCTCGGCGATCCCGCTCGGCGGCTACGTCAAGTTCTTCGGCGATGAGAGCGAGGCTTCGACGCCATCGTCCGAGAAGCTTGCAGCCATGACGGCCGAGGAGCGCGCCGGCAGCTTCCATCACAAGAAGGTCGGCCCGCGCGCCGCCATCGTTGCCGCCGGACCGATCGCCAATTTCATCCTGGGCGCGCTGATCTTCGCCGGCATGGCGCTGTATTACGGCAAGCCAAGCACGATCGCACGCGTCGACGGTGTGGTCGCCGACGGCGCTGCGGCGGCAGCCGGCTTCAAGATTGGCGACGTCGTCGTCCAGATCGACGGCAAGCCGATCGAAAGCTTTGCCGATATGCAACGCATGGTTGCGATGAATGCCGGTTCGCCGCTTGCCTTCCAGGTCAAGAGGGACGGCACCATCGTGTCGCTGACCGCGACGCCGGCGCTGCTCGAGCGCAAGGATCCCTTCGGCAACAGCCATCGTCTCGGCGTGCTCGGCATCGAGCATAAGTCTCAGGCCGGCGAGGCCTCGACGTCGCCGGTCGGCGTCGGCGAAGCACTCAAGATCGGGGTTGAACAGGTCTGGTTCATCATCACCAGTACCTTCAAGTTCCTGGGCTCGTTGTTCGTCGGGAACGGCAATCCGAACGAGGTCAGCGGCGTGCTTGGCATTGCCAAGATGTCGGGGCAGGCCGCCAGCGCCGGGTTCCAGTTCGTGATCAACCTCTGCGCGGTTCTGTCGGTGTCGATCGGCCTGTTGAATCTGTTCCCGATCCCGCTGCTCGATGGCGGTCACCTTATGTTCTATGCGGCGGAGGTGGCGCGGGGGCGACCCCTGTCCGAGCGAACTCAGGAGATGGGGTTCCGAATCGGGCTCGGCTTGGTGCTGATGTTGATGGTGTTTGCCACCTATAACGACATCCTCCGGATGGCCTCGTCCTGATAGGGGCTTTTTTGTGGCGTTGCGGGGCGTTGCTCTTGGGCAACGTCTTGGAATGAAAATGAAATTACGGCGCGCTCGGCCGTTTGCGGCGTCGGTGAAATTGTCTACAAGCGGCTTGAACTTGGGGAATCTCCAGACCGGCTTTGGGGTTGGGTCTGGTACGGAATGATAAGGGCGCGTTGCGCAATGAAGTTTGGACTGCGACTCCGGGGGGGCTTGCTCGCAACCCTGATCATGTTCGGCGCGCCGGTGCTTGCCCCGGTTGGGGCTGCCTTTGTGTCTTCGTCTGCGCTTGCTCAGACCGTGCAGTCGATTTCCGTCGAGGGAAATCGCCGCGTCGAGGTGGAGACGATCCGCTCTTACTTCAAGCCGGGTCCCGGCGGTCGCTTGGATCAAGGCGCCATCGACGACGGCCTCAAGGCGTTGATCGAGACCGGCCTGTTCCAGGACGTCAGGATCAACCGCGGTGCCGGTGGCCAGATCGTCGTCTCCGTGGTGGAAAACCCGGTGATCGGCCGCATTGCGTTCGAGGGCAACAAGAAGATCAAGGACGAGCAGCTCACTGGTGAAGTCCAGTCCAAGGCGCGCGGCACCTTCTCGCGCGCCATGGTGCAGTCCGACACGCTGCGAATCGCCGAAATCTATCGCCGTTCCGGTCGCTACGACGTCCGCGTCACGCCTGAAATCATCGAGCAGCCGAACAACCGCGTCGATCTCGTCTTCACGGTCGAGGAGGGCGCCAAGACCGGCGTCAAGTCGATCGAGTTCGTCGGCAACAACGCGTTCTCGTCCTACCGCCTGCGCGACATCATCAAGACCCACGAGTCGAACCTGCTGAGCTTCCTCGCCAGCAGCGACATCTACGATCCCGATCGGGTCGAGGCCGACCGCGACCTGATCCGCCGCTTCTATCTCAAGAACGGTTTCGCCGACGTCCAGGTCGTAGCCGCGCTCACCGAATACGATCCGGAGAAGAAGGGCTTCAACGTTACCTTCAAGATCGAGGAAGGCTCGCAATACCGGGTCGGCTCGATCGACTTCCGCTCCAGCATTCCGAACTTCGATCCCACCTCGATGCGCAACTATTCGCGCGTCAATGTCGGCTCGCTCTATAACGTCGAATCGGTCGAGAAGTCGGTCGAGGAGATGCAGATCGAAGCCTCACGGCGCGGTTATGCCTTCGCCGTGGTCCGTCCCGGCGGCGACCGCAACTTCGAAGCGCACACCGTGTCGGTCGTATTCAACATCGACGAGGGTCCGCGCACCTATATCGAACGCATCAACCTTCGCGGCAACACCCGCACGCGCGACTACGTGATTCGTCGCGAGTTCGACGTCTCCGAGGGCGATGCCTACAACCGCGCGCTGGTCGACCGTGCCGAGCGTCGCTTGAAGAACCTCGACTATTTCAAGACCGTGAAGATCACGACGGAGCCCGGCTCGTCGAGCGACCGCGTGATCCTGCTCGTGGACATGGAAGAGAAATCGACCGGCGACTTCTCGGTCTCGGGTGGTTACTCCACCACCGACGGCGCGCTGGCCGAAGTCTCGGTCTCCGAGCGCAATTTGCTCGGCCGCGGCCTGTTCGCCAAGGCGGCGGTGACCTATGGTCAGTACGCCCGCGGCTATTCGCTGTCGTTCGTCGAACCCTATTTGCTCGACTACCGTGTCGCGCTGGGTCTCGACCTCTATCAGCGTGAGCAGAGGTCCAACAGCTACATCTCCTACGGCACCAAGACGCTCGGCTTCTCGCCGCGCCTCGGTTTCTCCCTGCGTGAAGATCTGTCGCTGCAGGTCCGCTACTCGATCTATCGGCAGGAAATCACGCTGCCGTCCACCTTGGCGAACTGTAATAACAATGTGGGCTCGGCGGCTTTTAACCCCAGCCCGGCCTTTGCCAACCTCAACGGCCTCGACCTGAGCTCGACCAATGGCCTGGGCTGCTACAGCGACGGTGAAGCCTCGCTGCCGGTGCGCAAGGAGCTTGCCAACGGCAAGACCCTGACCTCGGCGCTCGGTTACACGCTGACCTACAACACGCTCGACAACAACAAGAACCCCACCGACGGTCTGCTCGTCGACTTCCGTCAGGACTTCGCCGGCGTCGGCGGCGACGTCTCTTACCTGAAGTCGGTTGTCGACGCTAAGTACTACACTCCGCTGGTGTCCGACATCGTCGGCCTGGTCCGGTTGCAGGGCGGCATGCTGAACAAGATGGGCAGCGATCTGCGCATGCTCGATCACTTCCAGATGGGCCCGAACCTCGTCCGTGGCTTTGCCCCGAACGGCATCGGACCGCGCGATTTGAACCCCTTCGGTACGCAGGACGCACTTGGTGGCACCAAATATTGGGGTGCTTCGCTCGAACTGCAGATGCCGTTCTGGTTCCTGCCGAAGGAAGTGGGTCTGAAGGGCGCCGTGTACGCCGACGCCGGCGGGCTGTTCGACTATCAGGGCCCGACGACGTGGTCGGTGACCAACGAAGTGACCACGACCAGGAATTCGAGCTGCACGCCGTCGACCGTCAATCCAGCTTCGGCTGGAACCTGCACCGGCCTGGTCTATGACAACGGCAATGCCGTCCGGTCGTCGGTCGGCGTCGGCTTGATCTGGGCCTCGCCGTTCGGTCCGCTGCGCTTCGATTACGCCGTGCCGCTGACCAAGGGCAAGAACGACCGTACGCAGGAGTTCCGGTTCGGCGGCGGCACCTCGTTCTAATTCGAACAGCACGGCACGATCCGGACCACAGGAGCCGGTTTCCGAAAGGGATCGTGCCAATCCAGGAGATGAGGCATGATGCGGCTTGGCCGCTTCATGCCGAAGCCGGACCGCGACGGGGTGGAATGGCGCAGCCGACCTTCTTCACACAGCCGCCCGCCTCAGCGCTGGCTGACATAGCCACGCTGACCAAGGCGGAGTTGGTCGATCCCGCCAGGGGCGGCCACATCATCAGGGGTCTTGCTTCGCTCGACGAAGCCGGCCCGATGCACCTGACGTTCTTCGACAATCTCAAATATGCCGATGAGCTCAAGACGACCAAGGCCGGTGCTTGCCTGGTGAGCCCACGCTTCGAGGCCCGGGTGCCCGCGCATGTGGCCGTGCTGCGGGCGCCGCAGCCGTTCCGCTCCTTCGTCAGGATCGCGCGGGAGTGGCATGGCGACGCGCTCCGGCCGCAATCCTGGACCGATAACGAGGGCATCGCGCCGTCGGCCATCATCGATCCCACGGCGAGGCTCGAGGACGGCGTGATCGTCGATCCCCTGGCCGTGATCGGCCCTGACGTGGAGATCGGCAGCGGGACGGTGATCGGTGTGGGGGCCGTGATCGGCCCCGGCGTCAAGATCGGCCGGGACTGCAATGTCGGCGCACGCACCGCCATCCAGTGCGCGCTGATCGGCAACGACGTGCTGATCCACCCCGGCTGCTCGATCGGCCAGGACGGCTACGGCTTCATCTTCTTCGGCCCTGAGGGCCATCTAAAAGTGCCCCAGACCGGCCGCGTGCTGATTCAGAACAATGTGGAGGTCGGCGCCGGCACCACCATTGATCGAGGGTCCTTGCGCGACACCGTGATCGGGGAAGGCACCAAAATCGACAATCAGGTCCAGATCGGCCACAATGTCACCATTGGCCGGCACTGCCTGCTGGCAGCCCAGATCGGCCTTGCCGGCAGCCTGACCCTCGGCGACAACGTGGCGCTGGGTGCGAAGGTGGGCATCAACAATCACGTCAAGATCGGGGATGGAGCTCAGGTGACTGCCATGAGTGGCGTCAAGGACGACGTTCCTCCCAACGGACGCTGGGGTGGTTTTTTTGCCAAGCCGACCCGGCAGTGGTTCAAGGAAATTTTGGCGGTCGAGCGCTTGGCGCGCGACAGCAAGGCGGATCCGAAGCAGGAGGAACGGGAGTGACGGACGAAGCACCGGTCAGGTTCGAGCTTGTGGACATCAACATGATCCTGCAAACGCTCCCGCACCGTTTTCCGATGCTGCTGATCGATCGCGTGATCAACATCCGCACCGATTACAGCGGCATCGGCATCAAGAACGTCACCTTCAACGAACCGCCGTTCCAGGGCCACTTTCCCGATCGCCCGGTCTATCCCGGCGTCATGATGATCGAAGCGATGGCGCAGACTGCGGGTGTGATCGGCATCAAGTCGGTCGAGGGCACCGACAAGCCGCGCGCGGTCTACTTCCTGACCATCGACAAGTGCAAGTTCCGCAAGCCGGTGCTGCCCGGCGATACCATCGAATATCACATGCGCTCGATCGGCCGCCGCAAGGCCATGTGGTGGTTTCACGGCGACGCCAAGGTCAACGGCCAGGTGGTTGCGGAGGCCGACGTCGGCGCCATGCTGACCGACTGAGCGGGATCAACTTCTCTGGATACGCTCGCGTGCAGGACACGCGTACCGGACGCCGTTGACTTCGCGCTTGATGTTCTGGTTGAAGAACTGGCCCATGGACGGTGCGCCCAGCAGGCGCTCGACCGTGTCGATTGGCACGCCGCAATAGCGGTCATAAGCGCCGTCCACAGCCACGACGAGGGCCTGCTGCGCACGGTCGTAACAGACCCGCTGGAGCACCGTGCTGCGGCTGATGTCGCGGCATTCGAACGTCGCGAGGTCGATGGGGCGGTGTTCGCCGGTCTCAATCGTCTCGGACACGATCGGCGCGGTCACGAGCTGTGTGAGGAGAAGTGCCAGGGCCCTGACCACGATACCTGAAGCTCCGCATGAACTTGTTGATGAGCCGGGAAGGCTGCCTCATCCGGCACTTGAAACACGGAAAGATCATACGTCACTGGACAGATCGGGCATAGTCGCGCTAACCAGCGGAAAACCGAGCGACTTCAACACCTAATCAGACCTTCTTGATGAGTCAGATTGCTTGATGAGTAAGATTGATCCCACCGCACGGATCGCGGACGGCGCCGTGATCGGCGAGGGCACCGAGATCGGCCCCTTCTGCATCATCGGTGCGCATGTCGTGATCGGCAGTAACTGCAAGCTGATCGGACATGTGCATATCACCGCGCAGACCACGATCGGTGACGATTGCACCATCTATCCGTTCGCCTCGCTCGGCACGCCGCCGCAATCGCTCAGCTATCGTGGCGAATTGACGAAGCTCAAGATCGGTTCGGGCTGCACCATCCGCGAATCCGTGACCATGAACGCCGGCACGGTCGCAGGCGGCGGTATCACAGAGGTCGGCGACCGCAACTATTTCATGAATTGCAGCCATGTCGGCCATGACTGCCATGTCGGCAACGACGTGATCTTCGCGACCTCGGCCACGCTCGGCGGTCACTGCGAGATCGGTGATTTCGTCTTTATCGGCGGCTTGTCCGCGGTGCACCAGTTCACCCGCATCGGCCCGCAAGTTATGGTCGGCGGCGTATGTGGCGTGCGCGACGACGTCATTCCGTTCGGCCTCGTCAACGGCCAGTACGCCGTGCTCGAAGGCCTCAACCTGATCGGCATGAAGCGGCGCAAGTTCACCAAGCAGCGGCTTGCGACCGTGCGCGCGTTCTATCAGAAACTCTTCCATGGCCCCGCTACCTTTGCCGAACGCCTGGAGGCGGCGCGGCCGCTCGCCGGTGAAGATCCGGCCATCGGCGAAATCCTCGACTTCATCGGCAAGGGCAAGCGCCCGCTCTGTCTTCCCGCCGTCGCGAAGTGATGATGGGATGGCCGCGGGTATGACATCGGCGGCGGCTTCGGAGATTTCATCGCCGGTCGGCGTGGTCGCCGGCGGCGGCGCGATGCCGTTCGCGGTTGCCGAATCGCTCGCCGCTCGCGGCATCACGCCGGTGTTGTTTCCCCTTCGGGGGGCCTGCGATCCGGCGCGGGTGGAAAAATTCCGCCATCGCTGGATCTCGGTCGGCCAGCTCGGCCGTGCCATGCGGCTGTTTCGCGAGGAGGGCTGCCGCGACCTGATCTTCATCGGCACGCTGGTACGGCCTTCGCTCTCGGAGGTTCGGGTCGACTTCACGACGCTCCGGCTGCTCGGCAATGTCATTCGCGCCTTCCGCGGCGGCGATGATCATTTGTTGTCCGGCGTCGGGCGCATTCTCGAGCAGGGCGGGTTTCGCATGGTCGGCATTAAGGACGTCGCGCCCGACCTCTTGATGCCTGAGGGCTGCATCAGCCGCGCCTGGCCGAGCGACACCGGCAAGACCGACATCGAACGTGGACGCGCGGTGCTGACCGCGCTCGGTCCGTTCGACATCGGCCAGGCTGCGGTCGTGATCGATGGCCATGTTGTGGCGGTCGAGGATATCGAGGGCACCGATGCGCTGCTCGCGCGCGTGGCACGGCTGCGCGAAGAGGGCCGCATCCGCGCCGCCACCGGGCGGGGCGTGCTGGTGAAGGTCCCGAAGAGCGGGCAGGATCTGCGCTTCGACCTGCCGACGATCGGCCCGCGCACCCTCGAGGGCGTCGCCGCCGCGGGGCTGGCCGGGATCGCCGTCGTTGCCGGCAATACCATCGCCGCCGAGCCGCAGGCGATGATCGCGCTCGCCGACGCCAAATATCTCTTCGTCATCGGCCTGCCGGCGTGATGCAAGGCCGCGATCCCAAGCGCAAGATCTTCCTGATCGCCACGGAGGAATCCGGCGACCGGCTCGGCAGCGCCTTGATGAAGGTGCTGCGCCAGCGCCTCGGCGACGGCGTGCAGTTCGTGGGCGTCGGCGGCCACACCATGGCGCGCCAGGGGCTCGAGACGCTGTTTCCGATCGAGCAGCTCTCGATCGTGGGCTTCGCCGCGGTGGTGCAGCAATTGCCGAAGATCCTGCGGCTGATCCGCGAGACCGCGGAGGCCGTGACCGAAGCCGCGCCGGACGCGCTCGTCATCATCGACAGCCCCGACTTCACCCACCGTGTCGCCCGCCGCGTGCGGGCGCGCAATCCGGCGATCCCGATCGTCGACTACGTCTCGCCGCAGCTCTGGGCCTGGCGGCCGGGACGGGCGCGGACCATGCTCGGCTATGTCGACCATGTGCTCGGCCTGTTGCCGTTCGAGCCGGAGGAATATCGCAAGCTCGGCGGGCCGCCATGCAGCTATGTCGGCCATCCCCTGATCGAGCAATTGTCCTCGCTGCGGCCGAACGCGGAGGAGCAGGCGCGCCGCGACGGCGAGCCGCCGGTCTTGCTGGTGCTGCCCGGCAGCCGCCGCAGCGAGATCAGGCACCATCTCGAGGTGTTCGGCGCGACGCTCGGCCGATTGCGGACGGACGGCCGCGCGTTCCAACTGATGCTGCCAACCATGCCGCATCTCGAAGCCACCATTCGTGAAGGCATCGCGAACTGGCCGGTCAAGCCTCAAATTGTGGTCGGCGAGAATGAGAAGCGCGCCGCCTTCCGCATCGCGCGCGCGGCATTGGCAAAATCCGGCACGGTGACGCTGGAGCTCGCGCTATCGGGCATTCCGATGGTGACGGCCTATCGCGTCGGCGCGATCGAAGCCTTCATCCTGCGCCGCGCGATCCGCGTCTCCTCGGTGATCCTCGCCAATCTCGTGATCGGCAAGGATGTCATCCCGGAGTTCCTGCAGGAAGACTGCACGCCGGAGAACCTGGCGCCCGGGCTCTCGCAGCTTCTGACCGATTCACCGTTGCGCCGACAGCAGGTGGAAGCGTTCGCCCAGCTCGATACGATCATGTCGACCGGCAACAAGTCGCCGAGCGTGCTCGCAGCCGACATCGTGCTGGCGACCATGCGCAAGGGCAGGCGGGCTAGCTAGGACGTGTACTCACAAGCGTCGGCTTGCCAGCGCAAAGCGGAAGCCTCCTAACCTTGGGCGTGATCGGCGGTTTGTGACCCATTGCCGACGTGATCCGCGTCCGACATATTGATCGCATGCCTAGGAATGAGAGCTACCTTGAAAGAATCGCTGATCTTGCACCTCAATTGAGAGAGGCGCTCGCTAAGCTAAATGCCGAATGGTCGCCGGAAGTTGTGCCCATAACCCTCGCGGGTACCGGATTGGCAGAGGCTCTTGTTGAGCATTTCAATCGACTGCCAAAAAGCACAATACAATCCGTTTTTGAACTCTGCGAAAAAGCGCTCGAAGACGGCTCTGCTCAAGAACGTGCCGCTTTGGCAACCGGCTTTCTTGAATCACTACAGCACGCAGATGGCACGAAAGAATTCGATTTTAGGTCGGTAGCAAACTTGCTGGGGCCGAAGTCCAGAGAGCATTGCTCAGCCATGGATAGGTTTTGGAAAGTCACGTCGCGCGGATTGTAGAGGACCGCTTCTGGCCCAACTCGGACCAAGGGTGAGGTACGCCAACGCGACTGCTATCGGATGCGGAGCGGACCTCTACGAAGCAGCTCGGGTTTGTGAGTACACGCTTTAGCCGAGACCAGCGTCGACCTGAAAACACTGCCGCGTGATGCGCTGGCTCTCATCGGAAGCGAGGAATAGCGCCATGTTGGCGATGTCGTCGGGCGTCACCGCGTCGGGAATGGCCTGACGCGTGCGGAGTTCGGTGATCACCTGGTCGTCCGGATACCACAGCCGGCGCTGACGCTCCGTGATCACCATCCCCGGCGCTATCGCGTTGACGCGGATGCGGTCGGGCCCGAGCGACCGGGCCAGGGAGTTGGTGAAGCCGACGATCGCGGCCTTCGCCGCGGCGTAGACCGGCAGCCCCGGCGCGCCGCGCATCCAGGCAATCGACGACATGTTGATGATCGAACCGCCGCCGCGCGCCTGCATCTGGGGCACCACCGCTTGCGCGGCAAAGAAGACATGCTTGAGGTTGACGCCGATCATCCAGTCGAACTCGGCCGGGGTCACCTCGGCTAGCACCTGGCGTTGATCATTGGCGGCGTTGTTGACGAGAACCGCGGCGTCGCCCAACGATCCGTGGGCCTGTGCCATGCCGCCGCGCAAGGCGTCGATGTCGAGGAGGTCGCACGGCACGAACAAGGGTACGGTCCCGGACGCAGCTTTCACCTCCGCGACCAGCGCCCGGCCGGCTGCTTCATCGAGATCCAGGAACGCGACGCGCGCCCCTTGCGCCGCGAACGCCCGCACGAAGGCGGCACCGATGCCGCTGGCACCACCGGTGATCAACACCACGCGGTCGTTGAGACCGGCATAGCTCGTTCTTGTCATGCGATCAGTCGCTCCGTCTCGGGGTCGAACAGGCAGATGCGGCGCGTGTCGAGCGCGAACGGGGCGGCGGCGCCCGGTGTGGGGCGGATGTCCGGCGTGATGCGCGCCAGCGCGGGCTCGCCGCCAAGCCGCAGCAGCACGATCGTTTCGGCCCCCGTCGGTTCGACCATCTCCACCGGCGCGTTGACGACGACGGGCGGATCGGCGGAGAACACGCGGCTGCCCTCGGCGATGCATTCCGGCCTGATCCCGACCACCACGTCACGGCCGACAAAGGGGGCCGCCGCGTCGTATTGGCCAAGACGGAGGCGGACCTCGTCCGGCCGTCCCGCGCCGATCACGACCACCGGCCCGCCGGCGTCTGCCTCGAGCCGTGCCGGCATGGTGTTCATCGGCGGCGAGCCCATGAAACGGGCCACGAACAGATTGGCGGGATAGCGATACACAGTATCAGGGTCGGCAAACTGCTGCACCACGCCCCGATGCATCACGGCGATGCGCGTCGCCATCGTCATCGCCTCGATCTGATCGTGAGTGACATAGACGATGGTGGCGCCGATGCGCTGGTGCAGCCGCTTGATCTCCATCCGCATCTCGACGCGCAGCTTGGCGTCGAGATTGGACAGCGGCTCGTCGAACAGGAAGAGCAGGGGATCGCGCACCAGCGCCCGGCCCATCGCCACACGCTGGCGCTGGCCACCGGAGAGCTGCGACGGCTTGCGGCCGAGCAGCGGCTCGATCTGGAGCAGCCTGGCCACATTCGCCAGCGCCTTCTCCTGCTCCGCCTTTGGTACGTGGCGGCATTCCATGCCGAAGGTGATGTTCTGGCGCACCGTCATCGACGGATAGAGCGCGTAGGACTGGAACACCATCGCGATGTCGCGGTCCTTTGGCGGAACGTCGTTGACGATACGTCCGCCGATTTCCACGGTGCCTGCGCTCGGGAGGTCGAGCCCGGCGATGATGTTGAGCAGCGTGGACTTGCCGCAGCCGGATGGGCCGACGAGCACGGTGAATTCACCGCTCTCGATGTCGAGATCGATGCCCTTGAGCACCTCCAGATTGGCGTAGCGCTTGGACAGGGAGCGAATGCTTAGGGCTGCCATGACAATCCGATCATTTCACGGCGCCGGCGGTGAGGCCGCGCACGAAATACTTGCCGCCGATCAGATAGATCAGCAGGGTTGGCAGCGCGGCGATCATCACCGCCGCGCTTTGCACGCCATGCTGCGGGATGTCGGCGACCGCGGCGGATAGCGCGATCAGCGCGGCGGTGACCGGCTGCTGCTGACCGGTCGTGAATGTCACGCCGTAGAGAAACTCGTTCCAGATATGCGTGAACTGCCAGATCACGGTGACGACCAGAATAGGCGGCGAGAGCGGCAGGATGATGCGCCAGAAAATACGAAAGAACCCTGCGCCATCGATGCGTGCAGCTCTTATCAAATCCTGCGGGATGGCAGTGTAGTAGTTTCGGCAGAACAAGGTGGTAAAGGACAGCCCCTGGATCGTGTGGATCACGACCAGACCAGTTAACGTGTTCATCAGGCCCGTATCACGCAACACGATGGTCCAGGGCAGCAAGCGCATCTGCTGGGGAAGGAAGAGGCCAAGGGTCACAATGCCGTAGATCCAGCTATCGCCGCGAAAACGCCAGAGCGACACGGCGTAACCGGCGACAGCACCCAGCAGGGTCGAAAAAATCGTCGCGGGAATCGTGACGAGCGCGGAGTTCAGCATGTACGGCCGGATGCCGGCACAGGTCTCGGCAACGCAGAAGCCGCTCCAGGCCGCGGCGTAGTTGCTCCATGCCCATTGCTTCGGCCAGCCGATCATCGAGGCCTGCGCGATCTCCTCGTTGGTGCGCAGCGAGTTCAGCACGACAACAGCCAATGGCGCGAGCCATGCTGCAGCGATCAGCGAGACGACGAGATAGATCAGAATCCGGCTTGGCGCGATGGTTCGCTCACGCATGGATCGCCCGCCGCCGCTGGACGTAACGCCACGCTGCATAGGGCAGCAAAACCGCGAGAAGAATGAGCAACATGAGCACTGCCGCCGCCGCTCCCCGTCCGAGCAGGCTGCGCTGGAACATCAGGTCGTAGACGACAAGAGCCGGCAGCTGGGTGGCGATTCCGGGGCCGCCGTTGGTGAGCGCGCGGACGAGATCGAAGGTCGAAATCGCGAACTGCAGCTGGATGACGATCACGGTGATGGTGATCGGCCAAAGGGTCGGCAGGATGACGCGCCGGTACATTCGGATCGGTCCGGCGCCGTCGATCTGCGCGGCCTTGATCAGGTCGGCGTCGACGGAGCGGAGGCCGGCGAGGAACAGCGCCATGGCGAAACCGGAGGATTGCCAGATCGCGGCGATGACGATGGTCCAAATGGCCATGTCGCGGTCGATCAGCCAGTCGAACCTGAAGGTGGTCCAGCCAAGGTCGCGGACCAGCTTCTGGATCCCGAGGCCCGGATTGAGCAACCAACTCCAGACCGTGCCGGTGACCACGAATGACACCGCCAGAGGATAAAGGAAGATGGACCGCAGCAGGTTCTCGCCGCGGATGCGCTGATCGAGCAGGATCGCAAGGATGAGGCCGGTCGCCAGACTTAGCAACACGAAGGCGCTGCCAAACAGCAGCAGATTGTCCAAAGCAATCTGCCAGTTCCGTGATGCGGCAACCGCAGAATAGTTGCGCAAACCGACCCAGCCCGAGACCGGGACCAGAGTGGACGGTGTGAACGATATCCAGATCGTCCACAGCGTAAACGCAATGAGGTGTGCGGCGGACAACAGCAGCGGCACCCAAATCGTCAGATATTCGGGCAGCCGGCGTACCCAGTCAGAGGCAGCCGGCCGGCCCGGTGTTGTCGAGACGGCGATCGTCAACGTGAGCTCTCGACGGCCTCGGCGAGGCGTACGGCCGCTTGCTCCGGCTTGATCGTCTTGTTCTTCACGTACTCCGTGATCACATCGATCATCGCTGCAGTCATGCCGTTTTCCTGCGCCATGTTGTGCGCGAGACTGAGGACGGCCTGATTGCTGGCGATCGCGTCTTTGAGGGCTGCTGCGGTCCGCCGTTGACCGTCCGACCAGCCTTCGCCCGACAGATCGACATCGGTGCGCACGGGGATCGATCCCGTGATCTGCGAATACATGGTCTGGATCGCTGGATCCATGACGAGCTGGGCCATCAGCGTCTGGCCGGCTTGCAGGTCGGGCTCCTTGCGCTGCCAGAATATGAAGGCATCGGCATTCAACAGGAAGACCGGCTTGCCATTGTCGCTCGGGCCCGGGGCGATGATGAAGTCCTCGAACTTGAAACCGGCGTTGCGCAATACGCCCTGCGCCCACCCGCCCATGATCATCATGCCCATGTCGCCGTCGACGAAGCGCTTCAGGTTGGTCGAAAAGTGCTGGGCGCCGACGTTGGGGTCCATCCAGTCGGCAATCTTGCGCACCTGTACGAAGGCCGCCTTTATCTCGGGGCCTTCCAGGGCCTTCTTGTCGAGATTCATGAGGGCTGCGCGGTATGCAGTGGGACTGATGCCTGCCAAAGCGGCCTCGAATTTCTGGCCGTCGTCCGGGCGGGTGCCACCGTTGGCGATGGGATAGGGAACTCCGCCTGCTTTCATCTTCTCGGCAAGGTCGTTGAACTCAGCCCATGTGACGGGGATCTTGTCGGCCTTGGCCTTGTCCATTGCGCGTTTGGAGAGAAACAGCATGTTGGTGCTGTAGATCTGCAACGGCAGCGCAATCCACTTGCCCCCCGGCTTGTGCAATTTTGCAAGGTCCGGAGCGATAACCTTTTCGTAGCCGGCGGCAGCGACGACGGCATCGAGATCGACGGTTGGGGCAATCTTCGACCAGGCCGCAATCTCGGGACCTTTGAGCTGCGAGCAGGCCGGTGGATCGCCGGCCATGATCTGGGCACGCAGCTTGTTCATCATCTCGGTGGTGAAGCCGGGGACGGGCGAGTGCTGCCAAACCCCGCCTTTCTCTTCGAATTTCTTGCCGAGCGCTGTGATGGCAGCCCCATCGCTGCCTGCGGACCATTGCGAGATCGCAGTCAGACGCGGCTTGATCGCGCCTTGCGCGCGGGCGAACGCCGGCAGCGCGAGCGCGGCGGCAGATCCGGCGAGCAGTTGGCGCCTTGTTGTCGTGATCGGCATGGCAAGTTCCTCCCGGTGTGAACTCTTTCGCGCGAGAGCCGCGCGGCATCAGGTATCTCAGGCGGCCTCGATCGATGCGGCCGGCATGCCGCCGCGGCAAGCGAGGCAGAAAGCCGCGAATGCCAGCGCCGCCCGCGGATCGTTGCCATTCGACGGCGGCACGAAAGCGAGCGACACTTGCGCGTGCTTGCGGCCGCCCAGCAGGCAGGCGTCGATCCCCGCGACGAGCGCGTTGCGATCGTCCTCGGCGAGAAGCGACGGCCAGCCGCTGATCGCGACGCCCTTGCAGGGCTTTACGTTCAGCGTGTTGCCGATCGCAAGGCCAAGCCGGAACAGCCGCTGGCGCAATTCCTGCCGCACCCGCGACGAGAGCGGCATCGCGGTCACCCATTCGCTGCCGGGTTGAAGCAACTCCGCTTCCGCGACGCCCAGAAGCTCGGCCAAGGCCGGAAGCGACGTATAGGCTTCGACGCAACCATGATGGCCACAGCGGCAAATTGGTCCGTCGGCTTCGAACACCATGTGGCCGAGCTCGACCGGCTGGAGGGCATCGTCCTCGATCGGATCATCCATCCAGGTGCCCGCGACGCCCTGACCGACGAAGACGAAGAGATGCGCGCCGCTGAATGGATAATTCTCCGTGCGGCAACGGTGAAAAATGGCGTGCGCGACGACCGAATTGGTGAACTCGACCGGCACGCCGGCAAAGTTCTCGCCGAACATATCGCTGATCCGCCCGACGTCGCAGGGAATGATCGGATTGCCTGACGCGCCCAGCCGGCCAAGACCCGGAATGGAGACGCCGATCTGCGCGAGGGAGATGCGCCGGCGCCGCGTCCAGTCGCGCAGCAATGTCATCGCCTCGCGAAACGCCCGGCCGACGGTCGCGACGGTTGGCGTCTTCGGCAGGGGCACATGCCCGGTGTCGTGCAATTCACCCGACAGGCCCCCGACGCCGACGCTGAGCCGCTGAGTATTGAGTTCGAAGGCCGCGAGCGCCACCGCCCCATCGAGCGACACGAGGCCGGTCGGGCCGCCGACATAAGGGGCAGGGCGCCGCACTTCCTCGATCAGGCCTTCGGCCTTCAGGTCGAACAGGATGCGCGACAGGCTCGCTTCCGACAGGCGCACGGCCTTGGCCAGCGGCGGCCGAAACGACCCGCCTGACTGAAGCAGATGAGTCAAAATGGCAGCACGCGTCTGCCGCCGACTTCTCGGCTGCTCCGGCATTTCCATCCCTGTCGTCATTCTTACTTAGAGTAAGAATTTGCGCGCGAAGCGTTTCGGCGTCAAGCGCCGGCCGAGCCATTGCGCCGACTTGTTGTTGTGCGCGGCAGCACGATTGTGTCGGCGCAAAACAAAAACGGCGCCATCTGGAGATGGCGCCGCTTCGAAAGCCGTGATGGGGTCGATCTTACTTCCGGTTGTTGATCGCGACGTAATCGCGGCGGGTGACGCCGGTGTAGAGCTGGCGCGGACGGCCGATTTTCTGCTGCGGATCCTCGATCATCTCGCTCCACTGGCTGATCCAGCCGACGGTGCGGGCGACCGCGAACAGCACGGTGAACATCGAGACCGGGAAGCCCATCGCCTTCAGCGTGATGCCCGAATAGAAGTCGACATTCGGGTAGAGCTTGCGGTCGATGAAGTACTGGTCGCTGAGCGCGATCTTCTCGAGCTCGAGCGCCACCTTCAGCATCGGATCGTCACCATGGCCGGTCTCCTTGAGCACGGCGTGACACATCTTCTGCATGATCTTGGCGCGCGGATCGTAGTTCTTGTAGACGCGGTGACCGAAGCCCATCAGGCGGACTTCAGAGTTCTTGTCCTTCACCTTGGCGATGAACTCGGGGATCTTGTCGACCGAGCCGATCTCGGCGAGCATCGCGAGCGCTGCTTCGTTGGCGCCGCCATGCGCCGGGCCCCACAGGCAGGCGATGCCGGCGGCGATACAGGCGAACGGGTTGGCGCCGGAAGAGCCGGCGATACGCACCGTCGAGGTCGAGGCGTTCTGCTCGTGGTCGGCGTGCAGGATGAAGATCTTGTCCAGCGCGTCAGCCAGCACCGGATTGATCTTGTAGTCCTCGCACGGCACGGCGAAGCACATGTGCAGGAAATTCTCGGCGAACTTCAGCGAGTTTTTCGGATACACGAAGGGCTGGCCGACCGTGTACTTGTAGGCCATCGCAGCCAAGGTCGGGATCTTGGCGATCATGCGCATGGAGGCGATCATGCGCTGCTTCGGATCGTTGATGTCGGTACTGTCGTGATAGAACGCGGCGAGCGCGCCGACAGCCGCCACCATGATCGCCATCGGATGGGCGTCGCGGCGGAAGCCCTGGAAGAAGCGGGCCATCTGCTCGTGCACCATCGTGTGATGGATCACGCGGTCGTCGAAATCCTTCTTCTGCGCGGCGGTCGGAAGCTCCCCGAACAGCAGCAGATAGCAGGTCTCAAGGAAGTCGCCGTTCTCGGCGAGCTGCTCGATCGGATAGCCGCGGTATTCCAGCACGCCCGCGTCACCGTCGATATAGGTGATCTTGGACTGGCAGCTCGCGGTCGAGGTGAAGCCCGGGTCGTAGGTGAACAGGCCGGACTGGCCGTAGAGCTTGCCGATATCGATGACGTCGGGCCCGACGCTGCCGCTGTGGATCGGAAGATCGAAATTCTTGTTTCCGACCGTCAGTGTGGCGGTCTTATTGCTTGGTTTTGCGTCCATCAGAGGTCCCCGATGTATGGTGAAACGGGCCGGACCCGGAGGCCCCGATGAGATATCGCAGGGCAGGCCGGATGTTCCAGAAGGTACGGCTGAGATGGGTATATTATTGCTGTGTGCGCTGCAAGATGGCGCCACGCATGGTCGACTTACGTCGTAGCCAGGTCCTTGGGCCCGTCCTTGACCGGTCCTCGGCCTAGTCCCCGGCCTGATCTTTAAGCCGGCCCAGGCTTTCCTGGCGTCCCAGGACATCCAAAACCTCGAATATGCCGGGCGACGTCGTCCGTCCGGTCAGCGCCGCCCGCAGCGGCTGGGCGACCGCGCCGAGCTTGAGACTATTTTCCTCGGCAAAGGCGCGCAGCGCGGCTTCCGCATTGGCCGCGCTCCAAGTCTCGACTTTCTCCAGCGCGGAATGAAGTTGGCCGATCAGCTTGCGGTTCTCGGGCGTCAGCAGCGCTGCCGCCTTCGGATCAAGCTCCAGCGGCCGGTCGGCGAAGATGAAATAGGCGCCGTCGATCAGCTCGATCAGCGTCTTGGCGCGCTCCTTCAGGGCCGGCATGGCCTTCAGGAGCTGCGCGCGCGTGGTGTCGTTTAACTTGGCCTTAAGCTCGTCGCGGCTGGGCACGACGTGGTCCAGCACGTCATCGAACATCTTCACGAGTGATTGATCGTCGGCATTGCGGATGTAGTGGCCGTTGAGGTTTTCCAGCTTGGCGAAATCGAAGCGCGCTGCTGCGCGGCCGACGCTGGCGAGGTCGAACGCCGCGATCATCTCCTCCGTCGAGAAGATTTCCTGGTCGCCATGGCTCCAGCCGAGCCGGACGAGATAGTTGCGGAGCGCGGCCGGGAGGTATCCCATGGCGCGATAGGCATCGACGCCAAGCGCGCCGTGCCTCTTGGAGAGCTTCGAACCGTCGGGGCCATGGATCAGGGGGATGTGGGACATGCTCGGCAGCGTCCAGCCCATCGCGTCGTAGATCTGCTTTTGGCGGGCCGCGTTGATCAGATGGTCGTCGCCGCGGATGACATGGGTGACGCCCATGTCGTGATCGTCGACCACCACAGCGAGCATGTAGGTCGGGTTGCCATCGCCGCGCAGCAGGACGAGGTCGTCGAGATTCTCGTTCTGCCAGACCACGCGGCCCTGGACCTGGTCGTCGATCACGGTCTCGCCGGTTTGCGGCGCGCGCAGCCGGATGGTGGGCTTCACGTCGCTTGGCGCTGTCGCTGGGTCGCGGTCGCGCCACAGGCCGTCATAGAGGCGGGTGCGGCCTTCCGCGCGCGCCTTCTCGCGCATCGCGGTGAGCTCCTCGGCGGTGGCGTAGCAGCGATAGGCCTTGCCCTCGGCGAGCAGCTGCTCGGCCACCTCGCGGTGGCGGGCGGCGCGGCTGAACTGATAGATGACGTCGCCATCCCAGCCGAGCTCCAGCCATTTCAGGCCGTCGAGGATGGCGCCGATCGCCGCTTCCGTGGAGCGCTCCCGGTCGGTGTCCTCGATCCGGAGCAGCATCTTGCCGCCGTGCTTCTTCGCATAGAGCCAGTTGAACAGCGCCGTGCGCGCGCCCCCGATATGGAGGAAGCCGGTCGGCGAGGGAGCGAAGCGGGTGACGACGGGAGAGGTCATTCTTGGCAAGGCCTATGCATTGGAGGCGGTGGTATATAACAGGACCGCTGCATAACTAAAGCCCGGCAGCGGACGGCGTAAGGCCTTGCTTAAGCCCTTGGCTCAGCGTCCCGAATTTGGCAGAAGGGCCGCTGATTTCCCTACAGGATTTTCGTAATGACAGAACCGGTGGCGACTGAGGTTGGGCGCGATTTCATTCGTGACATCATCCAGGCCGACCTCGATCAGGCCAAATACAAGGAGATCGTGACCCGGTTCCCGCCGGAGCCGAACGGCTATCTCCATATCGGCCACGCCAAGTCGATTGCGCTCAATTTCGGCATCGCCCAGGAGTTTCCGGGCCGCTGCCATCTGCGCTTCGACGACACCAACCCGGTCAAGGAAGAGCAGGAATATATCGATTCCATCCAGGCCGACGTGCGCTGGCTCGGCTTCGACTGGGGCAAGAACCTGTTCTTTGCCTCGGACTATTTCGACCGCCTCTACGAATGGGCGGAGCAGCTGATCCGCGACGGGCTCGCCTATGTCGACGACCAGACCCAGGAAGAGATCCGCGCCTCACGTGGCACGCTGACGGAGCCCGGCAGGAACTCGCCGTTCCGCGATCGCACCGTGGATGAAAACCTCGACCTGTTCCGTCGCATGAAGGCGGGCGAATTCCCGAACGGCGCGCGCGTGCTGCGGGCCAAGATCGACATGAGTGCGGGCAACATCAATCTGCGCGATCCCGTGCTGTACCGCATCCTGCATGCGCACCATCCGCGCACCGGGACCAAGTGGAGCATTTATCCGAGCTACGATTATGCGCACGGCCAGTCGGACGCCATCGAAGGCATCACGCACTCGATCTGCACGCTGGAGTTCGAGGATCACCGGCCGCTCTATGACTGGTTCATCGAGAAGCTGCCGGTGCCGTCGAAGCCGCACCAGTACGAATTCGCGCGGCTGAATTTGACCTACACGCTGCTGTCGAAGCGCGTGCTGACCCAGCTCGTCCGCGAGGGCCATGTCGCTGGCTGGGACGATCCGCGCATGCCGACGATGGCTGGGATGCGCCGCCGCGGCGTGCCGCCGGCCGCCCTTCGCGAGTTCGTCAAGCGCATCGGCGTGGCGAAAGCCAACAGCGTCGTCGACGTCGGCATGCTCGAGTTCTGCATCCGCGAGGAGCTGAACCGCACGTCGCAGCGGCGGATGGCGGTGCTGAAGCCGCTCAAGGTCGTGATCGAGAACTATCCGGAAGGGCAGACCGAGGAGCTCGAGGCGATCAACCATCCGGACGATCCCAGCGCCGGCACCCGCAAGATCACGTTCGGCCGTGAGCTCTATATCGAGCAGGACGACTTCATGGAGAACCCGCCGAAAAAGTTCTTCCGTCTGTCGCCGGGCAACGAGGTGCGGCTGCGCTACGCCTATTTCGTCAAATGCACCGGTGTGATCAAGAACGATGCCGGCGAAGTGGTGGAGCTGCGTTGCACCTATGATCCCGCGACCAAGGGCGGCAACGCGCCCGACGGCCGCAAGGTCAAGGCCACTATGCACTGGCTGTCGGCAGCAACATCCGTGCCCGCGGAAATCCGCATCTACAACCAGCTGTTTGCCACCCCGAGCCCGGACGCCTCGAACTTCGCCGCCGACCTCAATCCGCAGTCGCTGGAAATTCTCGCTGATGCCCGGATCGAAGCGTCGGTGGCCGAGAGCAATTCGACCGAGCCGATGCAGTTCGAGCGCCAGGGCTATTTCGTGCGCGACAAGGACTCGACGCCCGGCAGACCGGTATTCTCCAGGACCATCGGTCTGCGCGACACGTTCGCGAAGGAAGTTGCCAAAGGCTGAGGAACCACAATGAGCGACGAAGCCGACGCCATCGTTTCCGCCATGATCGCGAAGTGGCGCGCCGGCTTCGCCACGCTCGACGCCGCGGCCCTCTCGTCTCTGTATTCGAAGAATGCCTTCTTCTTCGGCTCCAATCCGAAGCTCTATCGCGGCAGAGATGGCGTCGCCGACTATTTCAACGGCCTGCCGCGCTGGCGCCAGCCAGCTGCGGTGTTTTCCGAGGTGAAGGCGGCGCAGGCAGGTCCTGACCTCATCAACATGGGCGCAACCATCTCGTTCGACCTCGCCGGCGAGCGCCCCGATCTCGTGGTCAAGATGAGCTGGGTCATCGTTCGCGAGGACGGCGACTGGAAGATCGTCAATCACCATGCTTCGTCGCAGGCGCCGCTGATCTGACCAGCGGGCACACGACTTCGTCATTCCCGTGAGAGAACGAACCTGCACCTCGCGCGTTGGGGTGGGCCCAACAAGGAACCCACCATGCAAAACATCGCAGAGCATATGGAAGTCATCGGCGCCGACGGCGTTCACGTCGGCACCGTCGACAAGGTCGAAGGCAATCGTATCAAGCTGACCAAGAAGGACAGCGGCGAGGGCAGCCACAAGGGCCATCACCACTTCATCGATAAGGGCCTCGTCGCCGAAGTCGAGGGCAACAAGGTTCGGCTGTCGGCCAAGGCCGATGTCGCCGTGACGATGGAAGAGGAAAAGTAGCGGTAGCGCCCTTTCGTTCCTGATCCGTACCGCTATCCGTCCGCCTGCACGTTCCGGTAGCTTCTGACTTCGTTGCGTATCATCGAGTGCAGGGAATGGCGGAGCCGGGCCGGCCGGTACGGTCGCAGGGGATCGCGGGGACGTGGCCCGCGGGCCGCGCCGCGTCCGCGGGCGGCCTCGCGCCTGCAGGCTTCGACTTCTTCTGGACATCGCTGGTTGAGACCTTGCGCGCGTGGCTACGCGCCGAGGCTGGCGCCGGGCGGCTGTTGCCGTGGGTGCCCGTCGCGTTTGGCTGCGGCATCGCGCTTTATTTCTCTGCTGATCACGAGCCGGTGCTGTGGGTCGTTGCAACGACCGCCATTGCGCTCCTGCTTGGCGCGGCTCTATTGCGGCGGAGCCGGCTGTTCGCCCCGGCCATCATGATCGCGGCGGTCGCGACCGGCTTTGCCGTCGCGACCTGGAAGACGGCGCGCATCGCCCACCCGGTGCTGGCTAAGACGCTCTATTCGGTGTCGTTGTCGGGCTTCGTCGAAGCCCGCGACATCCGCGAGCGCACCGATCGTTTCGTGCTGCGCGTCACCGCGATGGAGGCGCAGCGGAGCGACGTCAGGCTCGAGCGCGTGCGCCTGTCGGTCCGCAAGGGCACCGCGCCGGAGGTCGGCAGCTTCGTTCAGCTGAAGGCACGGCTGATGCCGCCGCTCGCGCCGGTACGGCCCGGCAGCTACGACTTTTCGCGAGACATGTTTTTCCAGGGCATTGGCGCCTCCGGCTTCGCGATGGGCGCCATCACGGTGGCGGCGCCGCCTGAGGCCGCCGGCTTGCGGCTGCGTTACGCGGCCTTCATGCAAGGCCTGCGCGATGCGATCGATGCCCGCATCCGGGCGACGCTCGACGGCGACAACCGGGCGATCGCGACCGCGCTGCTCACCGGGCGGCGCGATGCGATCACCTCGCCCGTCAACGACGCGATGTTCATCTCCGGCCTCGGCCACGTGCTTTCGATCTCCGGTTATCACATGGCCGTGGTTGCCGGTGTCGTGTTCTTCGCGGTGCGCGCGCTGCTCGCTCTGATCCCGGGACTGGCGGCCAGCTTCGCCATCAAGAAATGGTCGGCCGCCGCGGCGCTGGTCGCCGCTGCGTTCTACCTGCTGCTGTCTGGCGCGGAGGTCGCCACGCAAAGGTCGTTCTTCATGACGGCGGTGGTGCTGATCGCGGTGATGGTCGATCGCCGCGCCATCACCTTCCGCACGCTCGCGGTGGCTGCGCTGATCGTGCTGGCGGTCGCGCCGGAAGCGCTGGTGCATCCGAGCTTTCAGAGATTGAATGCGCCGATTGCGTAGGTCTTGTTTTGAACCGTGAAGTCGTTGAAATACTTTGTCCTTTTCGGCGTAGCCATTGGAGGCGCCGTGAACAAAAACCGCTCAGAACTGGGCAAAAGGCCGGGATTGACGACGTAGAGTCCCGGAAAAAGTCCCGGAATGGTTCGAGGCGTTCCGTATGCGTTCAGGGACGGCGCCAAGGCCCGGAAACGGCGTCCTATGCGCTCGCCGGCCCTCCCGCTATTCCGGATTGGAGCGCTCCCAGAGCCGGTCTTCGGGGGGCGGCGCGCGGGCTGGATTGCCAGGACCGGGCAAAATGGAGCGCCCGCCCTTTCGGCGCCGCCCTGCTTTCTCGGCGTCTCAGGCCATATTTGTTTTGTAAGGCAACTGCACGATCGGCCTACCCGAGAGCACCCGCAGCTTTGCCGCGCCGACCACCAAATATCTGCACCGTCGCTTTTAGCGAGCGGCTCAAAAACTCGCACTATTCCTTACCAGACCAACAACGGAGGCTTTCATGGGTAATCGCGCCAAGCGTCGTGCGTGGGCATGTCGCGTCATGTCGGACCCGCGGCTCACAGATATGCACCGACAGCTCGCCTTGACGGCGGCCGAGATGGACCGCAGAGGATTCATCATGTGCGAGCTGGACGGCGAACTGTTTTTCGAGCCGAAACCGCAATACGCGGCAGCGAATACTGCTGCTGGCGTTGTCTATCTCTAGCTCTTTTATCAGGAGACCTTTGAGTGAGGATTACTAATGTGCGTCCCGGTTGGGATGCCAAGCATGTTGCAAAAATAGATATAGAGCTTGCCCCAGGAGTCCGAGCCGTAGACATCTCGGTTACTCGCAAGCCTGACGGCTCAATGCGCGTGTTTGGCGCTGGCGTCCGCTTTGACAGAGCCGTTGCTGATGACATTGCGCGCGCCGCGATAGCGGCTGGGGGGCGTGGCCATGGCCGACAGTAAAGCTCATAAGCCCGGCGGCCTTCTAGACCAATACAATCTGCTGGGCGCCATCATCGATGCGTCGTGGGCAACGCGCCTCGACCACAAGGTGGCCCGCCACATCATCGACCGCTATTACCCAAAGCATGGCAATGGCCGTGCCAGCCTGCGCTACCTGGAGCGGGCGACGGGAGCGAGTCGCCCCAACGTCATCGCATCGGTTCGCCGCCTCGCTGAGCAAGGTGCCATCGTTTTGGTTCGGCAAGGTCAGGGGACTCGCCCTTCCGAATTTTCCTTGAACTTCGAATTTCCCTCTAGCGGTATTGCTGACGATACCACTAGCACCAATGAGCCTAGTGGTTCCGTTAGCGATACCACTGGGGGTATTGCCCACGATACCTCTAGCGCCTCTAGCGGTATTGCTGACGATACCGAATCCTATCTACTGAATCCGGCCTACAAGGCCGAGATACAGAAAGATAGAGATGACACGCGCCCGCCTACGGCGCCCCCGCACGGGGCTGGCCTTGCGGCCACCCCGGCTGGGGGGACGGCGGTGGAAGAGTTGGCGAGCTCCCAAGCCAAGCCAACCTTTGAGCTATGCTACCGCACGTATGACTGCCTCCAGGGCAAGAGGGAAGCCAAGGCGGCATGGGATGTGCTCCCGGCCGAGGTAGACCGCGCCGCCGTGATTAGGGTCGCTGCGGCATGGCAAGCCTCATGGGCCGCGCAAGGCAAGCCAGATGCGCCGCGCAAGCACCTGGCCACCTGGTTGCGCGAGGAGCGTTACGATGAGGACCCGCCGAGGGGATTCAAGAAGGTTGAGCGCGCCAAGGCAACCAAGCCCAAAGCAGCCAAACCCGCCCGCCTCGGACTCGGTATAAACATCAAGCGATACACAATCACAGCCTATAAAAACGAGGGCAGCCCGTTTGCAGACTATTGGGAGACTTTCACCTTTCGGCGCCACGATGACGGGTTTGAATTCACGCAACGCATGCACGTTTTGAAAGTGGACGCGGACCTCGATGAGGCGCCGGACTTTTACCGCAAGGTGGAGCTTATCAAAGGAGCATTCGGCAAGGGCAACCCTGCAGGCGAATGGGTCGGCCGCGTCCTCGGCATCAACGAGGCCGAAGAGGACGGCTTGGGCTTTCACTACTTGCCGGAGGAAAACCCGCCGCTGCCTGAGCCCGAGCCACAACCAGCGCTAACCGGGTTAGATACCAACCCCGTTTCACCACCCGCCGAGCCTGCCGACTATGGCACTAAGGAATGGGAGCGGCGCTATACGGCCCGGCAAGAGCGCGCCGCGGGCATGAGGGAATGGGACAAGGCGCATCCTGAGCTATTCGAGGATAAGCCCGCAGCCAATGACGCCTGGCCGGCCTGGATGGACGCTGAATATGAATATGAGGAGGACGACGAGGCGGCCTGACCGGACAGGGGGCCTGATTTCCTTCGCGCCTGTTTTCTCGGGTAAGCGCTTGATCACGTTGGCCATGGGGCCGATTTCCTAAAAGTGTGCAGTCACAGGCCACACCAAGACCGCTAAAGCGGCAAAAAAAACGAAACCCATCATGGGTGCACTTCACGTGAAAAATGCAAACGACAACGGCCCGATACAGGCCGACGACTTCACTGACGTTGCCGCGCGCCGCGCCTGGTTGGAATCCGCACCCGCATCACACGCGCCGCATCGCGGGCAGCCGCCTTGCATCACGTGGTGCAAGCGACAGGGTGATGAGGCCACATTCGCAGGCCTCAGGCTATGGCGCGACCTGAACGCGCCTCCCCGTACTGCCGCCAACGACAATGAGGTGCCAGATGAGGAAGGGGAGAGCGGCGAGCAGCCTGTACTTGCGAACATGGACCGCGAGATGGTGGACGTCAGCGCGAAGCAACTGATTTGGGCGGTCGAAAACAAACGGGCGCGCTGGATTGGCAACAAGCTCGTTAAGATCTGGGACGGGCACGCCTGGGTTAGTCCCGAAGAACGGTTCGGCGAGGTGCGGCATCGGGTAAGCGACAAGGCCGACACCGAGATCTGGGACGCGGAGCTACCCGACGCGCAGGCTGAGTTGGCGCGATCCGTGGATGTGGAGCGCTTGCGCAAGCAGCTGGGCCATAAGGTGTGCACTGTGCTGGATATGGCCGCCGCCGATAGCACCTTGGCCGAGATCGGCGAATATCTCGGCTTTTCGGGCCAATATGCGGCAAGGATGGCGGGTAAGGAGGTGCGGGCGGCGGTAGCTGCGCTGAACGTGGCCATAAGCGGCGATGAGCAGGCTGCGGCTTAACATGCGTACTCAATAGCGTCCGCTTTGCCGTTAGGACGCCAAACCCGACAGGATGCGTGTCGGGTTTGGTGCCAAGTGTCAGATGGCCATTTTGGGGGCGCCTAATTTAGCCTCAGAGCGGACGACCTATTGGCAGAGATGCTGGAGACCGTCAGCACCCTTGAAATTGGTGCCGGGCCTGCAGGTGATGCCGTTGCGGGTAGCATACGAACTCCAGTTGCCGTACCAGCCGTTCTGGCCGTACCCCATCCCGCCGCCGTACCCCATCCCGCCGGACATGGCGTAGGAGTTGCCCCAACCGCCGACGGTAGCGGCCGCCGCCACCGGATGATGGCGATACGCCGTTCGCCGGTATCGATAGACGGGGGTAGTCCCGGTTCCAAGACCCGTGCAGTTGGCGAATTCAGCTTGGCATTCGTCCGGATTGGAGAGAGCCGTCTGAGCCAGTGCAGCAGAGCTGGACAGCGCGGATGCCGCAATAATGACCGCGCCAAGAACTTTCAGATTTATCATGGCTTGCTCCTTGCGATGGACCGTGGCGCACAATGCCAGGTCTGGCTTCGTCATGCGGGGGGATCGAGCGCGCCTTCTGGTACGGGTGCCTTGACGTAGATCAAGGAAGGCGCGGGCGAGCCTGTCCATTGTGTTGATCACTGGGCCGGTCTTCTCCAACAGCCCAGTGTTCAACAAGGCCCGGCCGTGGACTCGATCTCCGGCCGGGCTTTGTTTTGTCATGAACACCAAGACACCATTTCGACCTGAGCGCCGTGAGACGGAAATCACGGGCCGGGCGGTCCTTTGATCCATCTCAACGGCCGCGTTTGGGTCTCCGCGAGGGTTGGCCATGAACGGCCTGACGAGCCAAGCCCGGGTAAAGAAGCGCAAAGCCCAAGCCTTCGCGCGCGGAGGAGGGTCGACGCATCATCGAGGAATATGCGGACAGCCTGCGCGAGATCATCGGGAAGCTCCGTCGGCGCCTCAATGGAGGCACTGCCGGCTGAGAAGGTGACGACCAAGGTGCGGGGCTTCGGTTTCTATCAGGCGGTGCCGATATACATGATGCCGCGTGGCCTTGGTCAACCGTCGAGGAGTTTGCCTCAAGGCACCTGAGTCCGGCATGGGTCACGAGCGGCCTTTCGGTATCTCCGGCTGCTTACATCGGGTTGAGCACCGGGAACGGGCGTCATCGGCGCTGCGGGAGGTCAGAGATGGGCAACAGTGGAAGTGATGGCAATTCCGAACCGGTTCTTTAAACGGAACGAGTGCTCAGAAGATCAACGCTCTGTGTACAGGTGAACGGCTTTCCGGCTTCTATTGTTGAAGAAGAATTTAATGGAACGGGTGCGGGTGTGTCTTATCTGTTCGACCAAGCGACACAATGTGCGGATCGACTATGAAACTTACGACAATCGGAATAGCAATACTCCTCGCTGTCCCAAGTGACTTTGCCCTTGCAGAAGGCACATTGAACTACAACCTTTCCACTGTTCGCCCTCCTGTTAGAGGCGTCACGATCCTGGCCCCTGGACGATCAGGCCTTAGAACATTACCTCCAGGAAGCTCACCAGCTTATGTCACTCCAGGTGGTGTGCGGATCTATCGCGACGACTCCGTTCCGGGTGGTCTGCGGACCGACCACGACGACCCTCCTTCCTACAATGATCCATCCAAGTTTGGCGGCGGCTGATCTGCGACATACAGCAGCGCGATCGGCTCGCCGCAAAAGCACATAGTGACCCGACGCTCGACTACATGACCGCAAAAAGAGAGGAGACGCTACTACGTCTTCGACCAGCGCAAAGGACCGCTCCGGGTCAAATGCGAAGAACTCAACGCGAGCAAATCTGGTCCGCCATGCCTAGGTAAGAGGACCTCGTGAATGATTGGTCGAGGGCTGCAGCGAAGGCGTCGATCAAGCGAACCGGATTGTCATCTACAAGCCGGTCATCTAGCCATTCCGGCAACTAAGTAAATTGCCCACGATGACCCTCTTGATCGAACCGAGTCATGCCAGCCCCCCACCGATTCAGCGCGCTAGTGAGGGGCGTCGCGACTCCGCAGAATGGCCAATAGCTGCCAAAAGTGCTTCTCAATTCATCCGCCCGGGCAGCCTCGATCTGCGCGTTTCCGTGCATCGCGCGATTTTTTGAATCGTCCGTTCTTCGCTTTGATAGAAGAATTAGAGTCAACTCTAATTAGACAGGAGAACTGCTTGTTTCGCGGAGTGCACGAAATAACTTGTTTGACGAGGTTCGGCGGGACCGGCAACTGAAGCAAAGAAGTTTGTGCGGAGTTCTCGCCATGATTGAAAGTTCAATGGAGCGTCGCGCTCTGCCGCGCGAGATCGTTAATGTGCCGGCCTTGCTTTCCTTCGATGGAATTATTGGGGTGCATCCGTGTGTGGTGCGCGACATCAATGCCTTTGGCGCTTGCCTTTCCGCGCCCTATTACATATTCGCCAGCGAGTTTGATCTGTTGTTCCGCGGGCTTCACAAGAAGCTTGCCTGTCGAGTGGTATGGAGGCGGGCAACCATTTCGGGCGTGGTGTTCGTTGTGCGCCGCCGCGCAACAAAGCCGGTGGGTGCAAGCGTCATTCAGCTTAATCCGTGCAATGCGCTCGCGCCTGTGAGACCCGTTCGCGACGTATGCGTCCTCCCCTTTGATGTGCATTGACCTAATGGTCTAGCATCGAATGGGGAAGAGGCTCGTGAGAACCGAGATGACGGTTGTCGCGGGCGCACCGGCTTGCACGCCAAGTGCTTCATGATAGCTGGCGACACGTTTTGATCGCGTTGGCCATGGGGCCGACTTGCAAGAGAGGGGTAGGGGCGGCTCAACGCTCTTGGACGATCCAGCTTAACTTCCGGCCGTACAGTGTCGCGCGTTATGCCGCAAGTATTCAGGTTATTTTCCAGGCCGCGTAGACGGCCAACAGCAGCACGCCACGGACACAATGACATCCGCAAACGATAACGGCCCCATTCAGGCCGACGACTTCACCGACCCTTGGCGTCCGCCGTGCTGGTTGGCAAACACCATGCCTGACCTCCCCATCGTCCTGGTGCAGCTGCGCGCGGCTGATGTGTAGATGACGGCCCTGGAAGCCTCGCCAGAACGCTGGCGCGCTCGCGGAGGAAGGTTTAACCTTCCTGAACCCCATGTTCGAAATTCCCGCCCGCGGGGCGTCTCGTGTTTACAGCCAATACCGCGCTGCGGCGCGTCGTCCTGGATCAAGCCTTTGAAAGCGTTCCGCGACGCGAGATCGCCGCGCGCCCACATGCGTACCTGACGATCTCAATAGAGGCCACGGATGCGAGATACGCGCAGAGGCGCTGGGGCAGGCTGGACGTGACCGCCTGCCGCAAGCGCCTACCACGCGGCGCGGTGCCAGGCGGGGGGACCGCGTGAATTTTCAGATCACTGTCCTGAAGATCCTGGTGAGCTACCCCGACGGCTTTGCCGTAATGGAGGATCTCAAGCGCGATATGGCGATCCTGGCAACCAGCGGCCCGGATTGGGCCGACCGGACCAAGCGGCTAGCCGCGCGCGTGCCTGGCTTGGACATCTTCTCGCAAGGTCTCGTTGTGCGCGAAAGTGGCGGTTGGAAGATCACCAGCGAGGGGCGGGCCGTGTTGGAGCTCATGGAGGCGCGCCGCGTCACCGACGAACCACTCAACACCGCTCCTGCCGAGAACGCCGCTGTGCAGGTGCCGCCGCTGCGGCTCTCGGCCGATCGGGGCAAGCGCAGGAGCGAGCGCCGTCAGCGCCGCCGTGCGGCTCGTGAGCAGGCTCGAAATGCGTCTTGAGCTATGATGCGTTTTCGAGCTCGGCCCCATCTCCTCGATCGGCCGAAGAGAAAGCCGCCGGTGTTGCTCCGGGGGCTCGGGATAGTCGCGGACTGTTGAATGCCTTCCCAGCCCCAAGCGTACCGCCGTTACCTTGTTTGCGGCCATGCCACCCCGCTCTACCGAGCGCGTTTCGATTCGGCCATCCGGGTGCCGAGTTGTGCACGGGATCCTTACAGAGTAAGGCGCGCAACGAGGTGGACGGGAGCAGAATCCACGCGGTTCGGAACACCGCGGCCCACACCTCAGCGGTGGTAGTCAATGCCTCCAGGGCAACTGGGTTTGTCGAGAATATTATCGAGAAAGTGATATTGAAATTACCGATCGAGCCTTAGGTGTTCCTCCTGAAGAACGCGCTATCAGTCGCGTTCTCTAGCCGTTCGACGGCCTTCTCGTTGACGTTGAAAATACAACCTGGAATCGCGATTGCGGTTGTATGAGCGAACGCCCGGGAACGCCGCTTCGGCTTCGCGGTTGGAGAGTCGTGAATAAGGTAGGTAAACTGCCCCGTCGTCGGCTCCCCAACACCGGCGGCGGGCTTTTTGTGAGTTGCGTTAGTGGTAAAGCGTACCCGAGCACCGGCCAAGAAGCCGCGAGCTTCCATGCCGGGCTTTATCAACCCCCAGCTTGCGACCCTGAAGATGAAAGCTCCTTCGGGCGCTCACTGGATTCACGAAGTCAAATACGACGGCTACCGCATCCAGTTCCACATCGACGGCGACGACCGAAAGGCCTTCACGCGCAACGGCCATAACTGGGTCAACCGGTTCTCGGTCATCGCCGGCGCCTTCGACATCGAAGGGCAAGCCATTGTGGATGGTGAGGTGGTCGTCATCCACGAAGAGCGCACCAACTTCTCCGAACTCCAGGCGGACCTCGGCAGAGGCGACCAGGACCGCCTCGTTTTCTTCGCCTTCGATCTCCTGTGGCTGGACGGCGTAGACCTCCGCAAGCATGCGCAGCTTGCCCGCAAGGAGCTGCTGAAGCAGCTCATAGAAGACAACGGGCTGGAAGCACCGATCTTCTACAGCGAGCACCATGAAGGTGACGGTCAGGGGTTGTTCGAGGCGGCCAGCAAGCTGAACTACGAGGGCATCGTCTCCAAGCGGGTTGATGCGCCGTACCGGTCGGAGCGGGTCGAGGCCTGGCAGAAGATCAAGACGGTGCAGCGCGACAAATTCCCCGTCGTTGGTTTCGTCAAGGACCCGTCCGGCGTCGCCGCGCTCTACCTCGGCAAGCAGGAAGGGAAAGAGCTGCGCTACATGGGGAAGGTCGGGACGGGCTGGAGCCGGATCAAATCGGCGGAGATCCGCAAGGCGCTTGATACGGTTGTCAGCCCGAAGCAAAAGCTCACGAAGCGCATCAAGAAGCCGAAGGCCACCTGGGTCGAGCCGAAGTTCTACGCCGAGATCGAATACCGGGACATCACCTCTGAAGGCCTGCTGCGGGCCAGTTCGTTCAAAGGCCTGTCCAAGAAATAACTCATGTACATTTGACGCCTCAGCACGCGGGCGAGTGATACCTCGGCGTGAGCGATGAAGATGCGGTGGCCTTGACGCGCCAACGATCCAAGCAGACGGGCTCTTTTGAAGCCTCTCACCATTGCTCGCCAATGGCAGCCCACTACCGGGACGAGAGCAGGGCTCTTGCTCAAGCGCACCTATAACGCAGATTAAGCGATCAGTGCGGAGGCGCCAGCTTCATGCGCAGCGGTAGGAACGGGGCGAAGCAGGTCAAGTTTTTTCAAGCATATGCAACCTCCCCAGACTAGGCCTCCGCCCTTCATTTTGGGAACACAGACTTCTTACGGGCGTTTTCCTTGCCAGTGAGTGGAGTACCGGCATGCGCGGATCGCGTAACCCGAGCGGTAAAAGAAGCCCAGGCCATCCTGGCTCGCTATGTCGAGCCTGGACCGAGGGACAGCGAAAAGACGATCAATGACCTGCTGACCGTTCTTGACGATGAGCGGCTTGTCCAGGCGATGGCGGAGGAACATGAGCGACAGTCTCACCAAACGGGACCAGCGCGACCGTAGCAAGATCAACATGCACGAAGAGTTCGAGGTCAAGTATTGGATCAAGGCGCTTGGCGTCTCCAGGGACGAGCTGCAGAAGGCCGTCAACAGGTAGACAATTCGGCCGCCGCCGTTCGCAAACAACTGGCGGTGTAACCGAGGCGCGCGGTATGCTTGCGATCTTTGCAGCAAGGCCCGCGCGCTTTTTTTCATGCCATGATCAATCCCAATTGTCCCATCTGCTTCGGCATCGGCTTTGTCTGCGAGAACCACCCGGACCGGGCCTGGAGCGAAGAGCTTGGCTGCCAGTGTGGTGCCGGTGATCCGTGTGCCTGCAACAGGTCGCCGGACATAGATGCGGGAATCGAAGAGCCGGATGCCAGCCAGATCATCGAAGGCGCAGGCGTGAAGAAGCGGCGTCATTGACGAGCCGCTTCATCGGCCCACATTTTGATTCTGTGAAGCGAGCTGCGGACAACGAAAACGTCGCCCGCAGACCCGATTTGCTCACGCTGAGTTCTTGGCGTTTTGACCCGAGGCGGACAAACTGGAACAGCGTCGTCCGCGAGACCATTTGCCCTTGCTTCAAGTCAACTTGTCTTCTGGAAGTCCAGCCAAGCTTAACCCCTCATAGATCCGCTCGCGCTGAGCCAGAAAGGTCGGGTTTTCACTGCGCCGTTCATTGCGAAATCTGGCGATGGTAAAATTCGGGTCAAGCCGGAGGCCGGCATTCCGCGCCTCCCGTGCCTCCGCGGCACGGCCGTTGAGCGCCAATGACGTCGCGAGGAAGAAATAAGGCATGGCAACGTTTGGATTCATTCCGACAGAGTTGCGCAGCCGATCCATGGCCGAGTCCAGCCGACCGAGGAACAGGTCGGCGATACCGAGCAGGGCGTACCAGCGATCTAGCCCGGGGTCGCGCGGGCTTAGCCGGATCGCATTTGTGAGGTCGGCTTCTGCTTCTTCAGCACGACCCAGCAGTACTTTCAAAAAGCCTGCATCAGCATGGGCCCAAGCCAGATTAGGATCCATGGCAATAGCGAACTCAAGTTCGCGCAGCGCGGGTTTCGTCGCGCCCGAGACATGCAGGAGATTGGCGTGAACGAAATGGGCCAAGGCATTCCCTGGAGCAAGCCTCAGTGCCTCGCTGATGGCCATCTCGGCGATGCGCAGCTGTTCGTTCCGATTGGTCGAGGCGAAGGTGCGAAGCTCGTTGCCGTGATAAAAGGCGAGACCGACCAACGCCTCGACGTTGCTGTGGTCCAACCGGAGCGCCGCATCGAACAGATCACACGCCGCGCGGTCGCGGCGTAGCGACAGGGGTTGGTTGAGGATTGCCCATCCGCGCATGGTTAGGTCCACGGCGTCCATATTGTTCGGTCGTTCGCGCTCCGCGCGACGGCCCTCTGCCGCGACGAGCTCGATACCAACGGTCCGGGCGAGCCGCGTGGTGATCTCGTCTTGCATGTCGAAGATGTCGGCGCGCGGCTTGTCGAAACGCTCGGCCCACAGGTGAGCACCGGTTCCCGTGTCAATAAGCTGAGCATTGACTCGAATGCGGTCGCCGCCGCCTTGAACGCTGCCTTCCATCACGTAACGCACCCCGAGTTCGCGCCCGATCACGCGCGCGTCCGCCGGCTTGTTTTTTAAGGTGAAGGCTGTGTTGCGTGCGATGACGAAGGCGCCAGGAATGCGCGACAGGTCAGTTGTCAGGCTTTCGGTCACGCTATCGACAAAATAGTCCTCCTCGCTCCTGCCGCCGAGATTGACGAATGGCAGGACAACGATGGAAAGCCGCGGTGTGACAGGGTGCGGCGCCGCCGCCGCCGCCGCCGCAGTTCGTGGTGATAGCGAATAGACCCGTACCGGCTCGGCAAGGTTCTTCAGGTCCTGCTCACCTAGATCTTGCGCGACCATATCAATTTTGCCACGCACTTGGTGATAGGCCGCACCAGACAGGCAAATGCCACCAGGCTCAGCAATCCCCTCTAACCTTGCCGCTACATTGACGCCATCGCCCATAAGGTCGCCATCGTCTTCCACGACCACGTCTCCGAGATTGATGCCGATGCGAAAGTCGATGCGCTTATCCTGTGCGAGGCCAGAATTGCTCTCGATCATGGCCCCTTGCATCTCGATCGCCGAACGAACTGCATCCACAACCGAGGCGAACTCGGCCAGCAGGCCATCTCCAGTCGTTTTGACTATGCGCCCGCGATGGGTTGCGATCACAGGATCGATCAGGTTCTTGCGTAGGGCCCGGAGGCGCTCGAGCGTGCCTTCCTCGTCAGCTCCCACTAGCCGACTATAGCCGACTGCATCGGCCGCTAGGATCGTCGTCAGCCGTCGACTTGGCCGCTCTATCGCCAAATCTCCCTCCTGGCTCGGTCGGACCCAGTCTACGCATTTAGCTCTAGGTGCCAAGGGATTCGGTGATGAGGGGCGCGGTTCGGTATGTCGACTTCTGGTCCCTTAACGAGGCATGCATTGATTGCCCGCTTATGGCCCTAAGCCGAAGAGCGCCTCAGACACCGTGATGTCCGCCGTCGTTGGTAAACCGGTCGCGTAGCTGAAGTTGCCTCGAAGGCAGCTTCTCGCCCAAACAGCCAAGTGGATCAGCTCTACTGACGCACCCTCGCTTGCTGAGCTTCGCCTGCGACACTGTGTTACTGTTTGCAGATCTGCAACTCTTGCTGGAGTCTTCCTCGGGGCGTAGCCTGCTCGCTCGCATTAGTTCTCTGCGCCATCACAAAGGGAGGGAACGATGGCTTTTAATCGTGTACTCATCGCATTGTTTTCGGTCGTTGCCATTCTGACCAGTTTTAGCGCTGTTGCACAGGGCGTGCCGCCGGAAGGCTCGGTCTCGGTCATATTCACCGCCACGCCTATTCCAGCGCCCAAGCCAATGTCGATCGGCAGCGGCAGAGAGTTTGTTTTTGTGAACCAAGCGATGGCAGCCTCGAACGAGGCCGGAAACCCTGTACTCAACAACATGGGTGGACGTTGTCAGTTGAGCCGCCTTACGGATTCGTCCGCAAAGACCGCGGAGATTCACGGGTTCTGTACTTACATCGACAAGGACGGCGATCAAGTGTTCGAACAGTGTGACTGGATGCCGGGATCTCCCAACAATTGCAATATCACTGGTGGAACGGGGAAATTTGAAGGTCTCCAGGCTGCGCTCGTCGTCACCATCGACCCGCTCAAGAGTAACTTCGATGGCATCAGCCAGGTCATTGGTCACAAGAAGGGAACGTACAAGTTCACCAAGACGAACTGAGCCAACCAAGTGCCAACAGCTACGTACTTGAAACGATGCCAGTGATATCGCCCGGCACTGGCGCAGTGACGTGATCGTCGGCGGCTGAGACAATGCTGATGAGGCGACGAGTTTTCGTTGCGGCCAAGGCAAGTGCCGCCGTTGCATGGCCGTCGGTAGGATGGCCACAACAGCGGCAAACTTGGCGAATTGGGTACCTAGTGCCCGGCTTCATAGTTGGCCCCGACCTCAAGCTGCTTGAAGTATTCAAACAAGAGTTGAACACACTCGCGATGTGAGCCGAACAGCGTCGTGACAGATGCCGGCGCCAGCCCAAAGCCGACGTGAGGATGTTTGTGGTCGAGGTCAGAAAGTGACCCGCACCGATTGTTGAGACGTGGTATCATGTGTTTGGTCGTTGTCTTCAGGCTTCTGCGAGGATCGCAATGAAGCGACGAGAGTTCATTGCGGGAACTGCGGCGCTGCTCATTTCGCCACGTTCTTCGCAGGGGCGGGGTAAGCGTCGTCGGCTCGGCTTTCTCGCCATAGGCGACGGAAGCGGCAAGGCCCTTAATCAAGCCGAGGTTGCGTTCATTGATGCGCTGCGAAGCCTAGGTTGGATACAGGGAAAAAACCTCACTATAGAGTATCGGTTTTCTCAACCCGCAGATCGACTGACAGACTCCGTCGGCGAGCTGATGGCCCTCGGCCCCGACATCCTGATCGCTCCAGGACCGCAAGCAGCAATAGCGCTCAAATCCGCGACCGGCACGATTCCCATCGTATTCGTGGGTGTCGCTGATCCCGTGCACCTCGGCCTCATACAAAGCCTTTCGCGACCAGGTGGCAACATGACAGGCGTGACGACCAACGTCCCCGACGACTTCTTCGCAAAACGTCTAGAAATTCTTCGAGAACTTGTTCCCGGCGCATCTAAAATCGCAGTTTTGATCAATCCAGACAATCCACTGCAAAGGCTGTACTTCGCGGAAGAGATCCCCCGCATAGCCCGGCACCTCGGCGTGGCTCTGCCTCTCGTTCCGGCGACCAAGCCGGAAGAACTCGACATTGCCTTTGCCTCGGCCGCCGCCCAACACGCCGATGCGATCATTGATTTCGGCGATGCGCTCACTTATGCGCAGGCGCAGCGAATTATCGCGCTCGCGGCTAAGTATCGCCTGCCAGCAAACTACTTGTTCCGGCATTATGCCGATGGGGGATTATCGGTATACGGGGCCGATACCGCCGATCTATTCCGTCATGCGGGCGACTATGTAGACAAAATCCTCAGGGGCGCCAAACCTGTGGACCTCCCGGTACAAAGGCCAACGAAGTTCATCCTTATAATCAACGTGAAGACGGCCAGAGCGCTGGGTCTCACCGTGCCGACCTCGTTGCTGATACGGGCCGACGAAGTGATCGAATAAGGCTCCGCTGCGCTGCATGGGCGCATACCCGAAGTCGCTTGGAGCGTGTCATGTCGGTTGGCAGAGGCAAACCGGACGCCGATCCAGCTTGCAACCTAGCGCCGCTTTTGACCCGCAGCGGGCTCGAATCCCTTATGGTACGCGACGCGTCCACCGAACGTGGGGCTGAGTGTTTAGCCGTTCGCGATGCGTCGGCGCGAGACGAGCACGTTATTGATGCATTGCAGCACCGTTTCACGCTTTTGATTGCGCAGATGCATCTGATTTCTGACAATACCTCTGTCGGGTTTCGATTTCGACTCGCGCTTCTCTAGGATGGCTACTTCGAGATTGAGTTCGTCTCCCGGGCGCACGGGGACGGGCAGCCTGAGTTCATCCCAACCGAGCCCAGCAATGATACGAAGCGCGTATGGCTGCGTCTTGCTCAACAAGGAAATAAGTATCGCGAAGGTGTGGGCGCCCGAGGCTGTCAGACCCGCGAAGACAGATCGTGCGGCAGCGTCCTGGTCTGTGTGGAAGGGCTGGGGATCATACTTTCTGGCAAACTCAACGATCTCCTCGCTGGAGACGAGGTAGGGGCCGGCCGTACGCAGCTGGCCGATCTCGGCCTCGTCGAAGTAGAGACTGGCCATAAATGTGCTCCCAACGTTATCCCGGGGGCTGGCTGTGATGTGTGGATCTGTTCGAAAGCGCGATGGTCGCGGCCGTCCCGCGACTCGGAGGCAAAATCTCGCTTTCGAATGGCAATTGGGACGCCGCGGCTGATCGTACAGAAATGGAAAACCTGCGCGGCAGTCACGCCGGCGGGCCTGTTTTCGATTCGGCAGCCCGGTAGTTGCCCGGAGATGTAAACGCCGATCGATGGATTTACCATCCTCACCTTTGGGCGGTCCGGCAATGGCGCGCGGCGGTGACAAGGAAAAGGCGCCAACCCTCATCTGCAGCAGATGTCAGCGGCCAATGGAGTTTCTCGCGTTGCTGCCGGCAATTGCAAACCTACCCGCTGCTTACGCCTACAGATGCATGCTCTGCGTGAGAGTCGATACTATCGTTTTAGGTTGAGGGAAAGCGCCGCCTTCAGGGTCTAGTCGTGTGGGTCGTTTCCCTTCGGTTCCTGCAAGAATTTTGGCATGTGTCCACGCGCTTCACGATCGCGCGGGGCGGGGCGTTCGGACGGGTCGCGACCGAGCTTGGACTGCAGCTCGACGAGGTCGGTGAAGACGTCGGCTTGGCGGCGCAGCTCGTCGGCGATCATCGGCGGTTGGCTCGCGATCGTGGAAATCACGGTGACCCGCACGCCGCGGCGCTGAACGGCCTCGACCAGGGACCGGAAGTCGCCGTCGCCCGAGAACAGCACCATCTGGTCGATGTGCTCGGCGAGCTCCATCGCGTTCACGGCGAGCTCGATGTCCATGTTGCCCTTGACCTTGCGGCGGCCGGAGGCGTCGATGAACTCCTTGGTCGCCTTGGTGACCACGGTGTAGCCGTTGTAGTCGAGCCAGTCGATCAGCGGGCGGATCGAGGAGTACTCCTGATCCTCGATGATCGCGGTGTAGTAGAACGCCCGAAGCAGCGTCCCGCGGCTCTGAAACTCCTTCAGCAGGCGCTTGTAATCGATGTCGAAGCCCAGAGTTTTCGCTGTCGCGTAGAGATTGGCTCCATCGATGAAGAGCGCGATCTTGTCAGTCAGGATTGGTGACATTCAGTTCACGCTTTCCGTGAAACAGCGCAGAGTGAGCTGGAAATATTGGCGGACCGCGACACGTGATATGTCGGTCGTTTTCTATAGATCGCCAACGAAGATCTCAGACTACAGACGGATGCTTTAAGCTTCAACTATTTTCGACGGGCTCAGAACTCTGACATTAGCCGAAAGTTGGTCTGTTGGTTCTGTAAAGTCTCCTGTCTAATTTCAAGCGTTGTTTCAGGGTGCTCGCGCCATGACCGTTGGCGATTTTGCTCTCTTTAATCTTTGGATTCATCGGCGCGGCCGCGGCTGGCGGTGGTCTGTTTCAGGTCCGCGCGGAAACGTTCTGTTAGTCGGGAGCGAGAGAAGCCGGCCCGCAGCGCAATACATGGCTGCTCGGGCCATCTTCCAGTTGCTGCTGACCGCTCCTTATCTCGATCGAAGCAGATCCAAAGTTGCGTCGGCGCCTTATAATCTACCTGAATGCGAGGAGGGATTTTCAGGGGCTAGTCGACTCGGAGTTGGGCCGCGGAGGCCCTAGGCTGGCCCTCTTTGAACATCACGCGGCGCCCTTCAGCGGCAGCGCGAGCTGGACGTCGCAGCGTCTGGTGGCATTGGTGGCGATGAAGGCCTGCAGGGCCGCCGATTTATCATCATCGGTGTCGACCGCGCGCCGGGCCAGCCCATCGGCGACGTCGGATGTGGCGTCGCGCGACCATCCCTCGATCGCGTTGAAGCACACGATCCGGACCGGATGGACGTACTGGCCGGAGAGGAGCCCTTGCAGCACGGTCTCGAGGTCGATCTCCGCTTCGTCCGTCTCGCGCCATGGGCAGCCGGCGCTCGCGCCGAAGTCTTCGACGACAATGTTCCTTTCCGGGACTAACGGCAGCATACTTAGCGCATTTTAGCGTTCCGTTTTTCCGATGAGGTGTTTGCCATGTCCCAAGCAGTTGAAGATTTGCAGATGCTCCGCCTGATCACAGCCTTCCAGAAGATCGCAGACAAGGACGCGCGACGCCTTGTCCTGATGTTCGTCGAGGAGCAGCTTGAGAAGCAGCAGGCGCAGTCGCGTCAAAAGCTCGGGCGGATCGAGCACTAAGGCGCGATGGCCCGGCCGTCGGTACGCCACCGGTGCCACGGCCGTCGGCGGCCCTTGGATCTCGCGGGATTGCTGATCTGGTCGTAGCCGATCTGGCCTTGCAGATCCTCCCATGCGGTTCGGAAGCGGGCGTTGGCCTCGGCGAGGCTGCGGACGCCGCCGCGGTGCTGGCCGCGCTAGGCACGTTCGGCAGGAAGATCGACCACGACCAACCGTCGATGCCGCCGACGCCGACCTCGCCGAAGATCCGCCCGATCGAAAGCTCGGCCCAGATCACCTCGTAATCGTCGGGTGCGGTTTCGCCGCCGATCACGGTGCGGCGCGGGTGAGGTCGTCGGTCACGGCGGGGTTATTGCGCGTGCACGCCGAGAACAAACACCGTCGAAAGGTGCGCAGCATACTTGGTATCAGCTGTTCACTTCCTGAGTGTTGCTGTCGCGCTACAGCCAACACCCGAGCGTGCGGTGCTGATTAGCCTTGGGATTTGGGGAATGATCGGCTGCGCCGCATTGAAGCTGCTCGCGCTACGAGGCTAGCAGTCGTCACCACTGAATCAAACCGCCGTCATCCTGGGATGACGGCGGCCTGCCAATGGTCCTAATAAAAGGTGGGGCGGCCACCCAATACGCGAGCCGGTAGCGGCATGATCCTTATCCAGATCCGGGACCTGCACAAGCCTGATTGGCTCGCCTCAGGCCGCCCGTTCAAGGCATTCCGCGTCCAGATCTGCGATGACATCCTCGAACGCGGAGATGGTCTGCTGTATTGCTGCAATCTTCTGCAGTTCGTCGTCCCTGATCGGGCCGATGCGGCTCTGCAGCGCCACGACCATTTCGCGGCGTCGCTCTTTGAGTTGAACAAGGGGCAGGCCATGGTCGGATAGACATCTCATGAGTGCCTCCACGTAATGCTCCTAGGAAGCCAACCAAAAGGCTACTTTCAAGGTAAGCGCGCCTAGCATGTAGAGCCATCCCGCCATCGCCAGCATGATGCTGAGGAAAAAGCTCACTCCCAAAATCCACTCGGGGAGGTGCCAATTGCCCGCGATCGGCAACTGCGTGGGGACAACGGTGTTCTCGTTCGACTGATCGGCTGAAATCATGGAGCGTCCCGCAATACTTGGAACGATGGGAATGGCCGCAGCCTCGCAGTCCTCTCCGGTTCCAGCATTTTCATACTTGAATCCGTCCACTCCATCAGGGCGCCGGTCGCGCCCTTCAGGAAGTCCGTCGCATAGAAGCGGCGCGCGCCGGTTACGAGTGTCAGGATCGATTTTCGCGAGACTTCGGATTTTTTGGCTTCGATTGTAGTGACGGTGCACCGCAGGGGCGTCGCTCCGCTTCTATAATCCGCGCTCGAAGTTCTTCCAATTCTGAGAGCCGAGAATTGAGTTCGCTCAACCGTTGGGCAAAAAGGAGACCGCGAGAGTTCTTCATCAATGCCTCCAACACAAAGCCAGAGAAAACGCTTGGCAAAAAAGCTGCCGCACCCGCACTGGGCGGTGAAACGAAAGAGCGTATCGGATCCCAGCCCGGCTTTCTGTGCACTTTTGTGAGATTGCCCACATTTTCCGCTGCATTCGAACTTCGGCCCTACTGTAGGGGGCCCAGTCCACTCCCTCACAAGGAGCGCTCATCGATGCATCAGGCGCGTTTGCCAGTGACAGATCGCGAGACGGCTCGTGTCAGAGCGGCGGGACAAGCTTCTTCCGGTTGAGGGCTAATCTTAGTCTCTCCCTCAGCAGACGGATTTCGCCATATTGCTTTTCGATCTCTGGATCGATGCGCAGCCTTTCTAATTGCTGCTCGTACAGTTTCGACAATGCAGCAATATGCGAACTTTGGATGGGCGGGACACGCATGATGACCCTTCAAAAAAATGCGAGAAAAAGCTGATCTCAAAAAATTGGCCGAAGCGCAAATTAGAAAGAAATTGGGGGGTGCCCTTGCTGACAATGCGGGCTCGCTGGCAAAGTTCGGCCGTTGCGGCTTTATGACGCGTTCGGGATGTCCCCCGACCTTCAGGAGTTCAGCTTGCGGCGTACCTTCCTGATCAGTTCGCGGAGGTCCGCGGCATACGCGCGCGCCCCCACAGCTTGAATGGGAAAATAGGGAATGCCGGAATTCGAAATCAACGTCAGCTTTCGCAGACCGGGGAAGACTGAGACGAGGCCACATCAAGGCACGTCACGACCGTGACAGAGGCAAGTGACGGCATCGAAGCGGTGAAGGCCGTGCTTGAGGAACTCCCGTTCGATCCGCTTCGGAACGGCTGCACTTCATTCACGTCGGTGACCCAGTCGAGGACAACCCAGATCCGTAATGTCAGGCTTGGCCGGCGGCGGATTCGCTCATGCATTCCACCAGGAATGTCGGCTCGCTCCCTTCAGGCGAAGGGGTACAACGCGCCGAGGCGGTCCAGCGGCATCGCACGTTCGGCTGCGTTCAGGAGGCGCTTGCTTATGATGTGGCTGAGTTGCCAGTCCGGGCGATCAAACTGATCTCCCGCCCAAAGTTGGGGGCAGGCATTCCCCGATCGGTCGAGTACCCAAACAAAATAATAGTCGTCTTCCATGGCTCGAGCATTTTGAACCAAACCCACATGGTCCGTCCACTCCCTCAAAGGAGGGGACGGGAGTGCTCAGTACTGCGCTGGCGTACTTCCGAGATCGCGCGCTTCAAAGCCTCGAGGCGGGCTGCGATGCCGCTCAGGCGCGCCGCGTGTTGACGCGCTGCTCGCTGCTTCAGCGCGGTCCATGACCGTCGGATAAGAAGGATCGAGCGCTAACCTTGCATCAACGCCTCTCCTGAGGTCTGCGGTTATCCGGACAGCAAAAGGACCCCAGCTTCAGGGCGGGGAAGCTGGGGCTGTTGAGCTGCTCTGGCGAAGCAGCCGCCCCCTTGGGAAGGGGCGCGGGAAAACTTGGCAATCGGGATATCGTTCCTAGCCGCACAAAATGAGCGCCAGATCCGGGGGGCACGGGGAATAGCTGCGATACCGCTGCAGTGCTCAGGCGACCTGCAAGTGCGAGCTGGGATTAAGGTAACGCAAGGCTACCGGCCGCGTCCTTCGCGCCCACCGGCCGGAGCTTCCTCGCATTGTCGTTGGCTAGCCGAAGTGTCTCTCTGGGAATGAGGACTTCCTCGTATTGCTCCTCAATGTGCGATCTGATGCCAGGCGCGGATCCGGCGGTGAGGAGTTCGACGCGTGCAGCAATAGTCGTGCTCTTGATTGACATGTGAAGCTCCCCAGAACGCCCGCTGGAAGGCAGCTGATGCTTCGCCGGATCGCGCCTGTGGGAAATAACCTACGCTAATTTTTTGCCATTTTGCCTGTTCCGCGAACACGGATGGGCAGTTTCTTCCTTTTGGCAGGATGCCGATGGGCATGGGGTCGTCAACTCCCAATCGTTCAACGAGGTGCTGCGGTGAACTGATCCAGCTTGCCAAGGACATTCGACTGCTCGTGCCCACGGCATGGAGAGGGGCCTCTCCGCCGAGGAGATCGCCTTCTATGACGCGCTGGCCGAGAACAAGAGCGGCGGCAAGTCATGTGCGAGCCGGCGCTGCGGGTGATTGCACACGAACTGGTGGCGGGCATCAGGAAGAACGTCACTGTCGATTGGATGCACCGAGAGGCGGCCCGCGCTCGCATTCGAGTGTTGGTGAAGTGGCTGTTGCGCAAATATGGCTATCCGCCCAATTTGCAGGACGCGGCGGTGCAGAAGGTTTCGCAGCAGGCTGAGGCGCTTTCGGCAGACTGGGCAGCGTAGGGGGGAGGCTGCTGGCGCATGGATTCCAGTCTCAGTGATTGAGTCGCAACCACGGGGCACAAGAGCGGCAATGGGCTACTCTTCGCGATGATCATCAGAGGATCACCGCTCCGCCGAACCTCATTACAATGGCTCATAATTTTGTGCGCCTCGACGAAAGCTACGGTTGGAAACCACGGTCGTCACGCTTCTTTCGCGCGCAAACATCTACGACTTGGTCTGAGCAGGGCCCCGCAAGCATGCAGTCACGAAGTCTCGTCGGCAGGTTTTTGGCCGGGCGGCGGCACGGATTGCGGCCCTTTTCCTCCTACTTCTTTCCTGCAGAATTTGCGGACGCTAAGGTGATGCCGGATGGGCGTACTTCGACCCGAAGCTCTGGGAATTTCTTCTGCCTTACGAATCGTGAGACAATCGGTTCACCCAGAGGTAGCGCTGACGGCCTTCCTGGAGAGCACGTATCTCGCTGCAGCCGACCTCGGTCATTGGGATCGTATGGCCCTCGATTGTCCCACCGGCGTACCCGCCGACCGGGACCATTGAGCCAAGTGGCCCAACGGCGCGCCGACGAGGTGCTTGAACAGATGGCCGCCATGTCGTTCCGCCCCAGCGGTAAGTGTCCGCAAGGCTCGTCGAGGTCTGTTTGAGGGGATATAGCGGACTAGATTTGCTCGCGTCGAGTTCTTCGCATTTTGACCCATAAGAGACATGCAGCGAGCCGCTGTTGCCATCACCTCGTCGGCATAGGCAAACGGCCTTGCTTACTCCGGCAGCCCAGCTTTCCGGAGGCCATCTATAAAATGTTTCCCCCAAATAAGAAAAGGCGGACTCCAAGACTGCAGCCGGACACCAGCATTTCGAGCTTGGAAATCAGACATGGTCCGGAAGGTAGCTTTGTCGTTCGCCAAATACCTCTGCAGAGTTGCGTGCGCCTCGTTCTCTCGACCGGCGAGCGCAAGCAGTACAGACCGCACCAATCCCGCGGCGAGCAATTCGGGGGCAGAAGCTTCAGCCCGTTCAATCCATACAAGCGCCTCTTCATAGTCCTGTAACTGGCCGAATGCGATGGCTTCGGCGAGATACAATACTGGCCATGCGGCGGGGGTGCGTGGACTGAGCTGGATCGCCTTGTCGGCATAGGCAATGGCCTTTTCTGACTCAGCAATACCCGGCTGTCCGGCATCTCTGACGTGTCAGGGGCGCGGCCGAGGTGGAAGTATAATGGTGCGCCAGCAGCGCCGGCGATCACTACGACTGCGGCGCCAGTCGCCATGAGGCGCGTGCTCCACCTGTCGTGACGCTCGGCCGCCGGCGCATTGCGCGGCTGTCGCGTTGGTTTGTGTGGCCGCATCGCCTCGTCAAGAGCGACTTGGAAAACCCGCACCGGCCGTGCGATGTTCTTCAGCTGCCGTTCGCCTTTATCCTCAAAAATGACGTCGAGCTTGCCCCGAACTTGTCGCTGCGCATCATCGGAGAGACGTTGAACAATGCCAGATCAATTTGACCCTCAACCTGGAGCTTCGTCCGGATTGACCAAACGTGCTTCGGCCGGAGTGGCGGGAGGGAGCGAAAAATTAATCCAGATCAAAGCTGTCTGCCGCCGGACCTCTGGTGTGACGCCATGAGTGATAAGCCGTCGGACAAGCCAGAAAGGGCAACCCCGCGAGAGCGACGAGGCCCCGAGGGCGCATCATTGAAGATTATGCCGCAGACCTCTGCGAATTGATCAGGAAAACAAACGACAGTAATGTTGGCTGTTTATTTCCGGCGACGCCGCATCGCAGTTCGCGGTATCGTTTCCGTTCCGTTTTCCAACAGCGGATTTGATTGTCATGCACCACATCCAGAGTACGCATATTGCCGCGATTCTCAAACTGACCGCCCAGCAGCTTGAAGCACTTCGCATCC